>JANMEX010000458.1:0-16883 GCA_031377485.1 Phyllobacteriaceae bacterium | reverse complement strand
TCATTTGTGTTGGGCTGGCTTTTGCCATGCGGACACTGCCACCGCAAGCATAACGGCACCAATTTCCTGAAAATCGACTTTCGGCGATACCCCCGCCAAATTTGGTTTAGCCGTCGTCTTCCACTTCCAATGCGTCAACTGCCAGCAACTGGTTCATCGCCCTCCCAGGCTCTGCACACCCAGCTTCACCGACAATCCGGGCCGGAACACCTGCGACTGTGACTCCGTTTGGCACAGGTTTCAAAACAACAGAACCCGCAGCAACCTTTGAACAGCAGCCAACCTCAATGTTGCCAAGTATCTCTGCTCCAGCTCCAATGAGCACGCCTCGGCGTATTTTGGGATGCCGGTCACCCGTCTCTTTGCCTGTGCCGCCAAGCGTTACACCTTGAAGTATCGAAACATCATCCTCAATCAACGCAGTCATGCCGATAACAATTCCGGTGGCATGGTCAAAGAAAATACCCTGTCCCATTTTGACCGCAGGATGAATATCCACTTGGAAAATAGCAGACATGCGGCTCTGCAAATAAAGTGCGAAGTCGCGGCGACCGGTTTCCCAAAGAAAATGCGCCAATCTGTGCGTCTGGATTGCGTGGAAGCCTTTGAAATATAGCAGTGGATCAAGAAAACGTTCGCATGCCGGATCGCGGTCATAAACCGCCTGCATGTCTATACGTAAGATCTTGGACCATTCGGGGTGTTCTTGCGCCATGGCTTGAAAGGTTTGGCGTACCAAAGATGCCGGTACGTCCTGATGATCCAGCCTTTCTGCAATCCGGTGAATAATCGCCGATTCCAGCGTACCGTGATTGAGGACCGTGGAATACAGAAAACCAGCCAAAACCGGATCATTCGCCGCAGCGACTTCGGCCTCTGCGCGCACTTTTTCCCAGACCGGGTCAACCGATGCACGCCGGGATTCGGCAAGATGTGCGCTGTTTGACATTCTCTTCTCCAACAAGACTGAAGTGAATATAGTGCAACTTTGGTAAAACGGAAATGCCATCCGCAGACCCGGTATGCGATTAATCAATTTGCTCCGGCTGCGCGGACGACAGCGGCAATTTCCGCGATAAATATTGCACCGAATTCTTTGAGTTTGGCATCGCCAACGCCATGAACTTCGGAAAAATCGTGCATGGCCAATGGCACGCGTTCAACCATGTCTATCAAGGACCGGTCCGAGAAAATCACGTAGGCCGGAACGCCGCGATCGCCAGCCAATCGGCGACGAAGTTCCTTAAGACGCGATAGCAATGCCTCGGATTGCGGATCGGTACTTGCGGCCGCCATCGCCTCTTTACGCTTTGTCTTCTTGGTGAGCTTCACCTCATCTTTTCGATAACGGAATTCGCCATGGCCTTGCATCAGCGCATCGCCCTTTTCCGAAATCGACATTCCACCAAAACCGCCGGCATCCAGTTTCAAAAAGCCAACTGCAGCCATTTGCCGGACCAGCGGTTGCCACTCACTGCGGGTTCTATGTTTGCCCGAGCCGAAAACTGGTGAATTGACATGACCCATGCTGACTGCGCGCTCATTGGACCTTCCAAGAAGCATGTCAATGATGTGCGTGCCGCCAAACCTTTGACCCGTAGCCTTCACGACCTCGAGTATCTTCAACGCATCTGACGTCCCGTCTAACGTTTCGGCCGGATTGAGACAAACATCACAGTTGCCGCAGGCTTCGGATGTTTCGCCAAAATATGACAGGAGCGACATGCGACGGCATGACGGAGATTCGCAATAGTTAACCAGTGCGTCAAGCCTGCGGTGTTCCCGGCGCTTGTTGGTGTCATCGGCATCATTTTGCTCAATGAAATTACGGCGCAGGCGAATGTCGCCGAGTCCGAACACCATATAAGCTGCCGCCGCCTGACCATCACGCCCTGCACGCCCGATCTCCTGATAATAGGCATCGAGCGAGGAAGGCAGATCAGCATGAAAGACAAAGCGCACATCCGGCTTGTCGATTCCCATGCCAAAGGCGATCGTGGCGCAGACGATGACGCCCTTTTCGGCCATAAACATTTCTTGCGTCTGTGCACGCTGTTCGGACGAAAGACCGGCATGATAGGCCACCGCACGGAAGCCGTTTTCGCAAAGATGCGCAGCCCATTCTTCGCAGCTCTTGCGTGACAGCGCGTAAACAATACCGCTAGACCCCTTGTGATCCTCCAAAAACGCCAGCATTTGCTTGCCCGCATTGGCTTTGGGTTGGACAGTGAGGCTAATGTTCGGGCGGTCAAAGCCAGAGACATGGACCTCAGCCTGGCCGCCGAACAGCCGCTGCACAATGTCCAGTCGTGCGGCTTCGTCGGCAGTAGCGGTGAAAGCACCGATAGGAACGCCGGGAAATGCGCGGCGCAAGTCATGCAGCGCCTCATATTCCGGGCGAAACGAGGCACCCCACTGCGAGATGCAATGCGCCTCATCAACGGCAATCAGATTGACCTTTTGCCGTTGTAGCGCGGAAATCATCCGCTCGGTCATCAAGCGCTCGGGCGCAAGGTATAAAATGCGGATATCTCCTGCGGCAACGCGCTGCCAAATGCCGACGTTAACTTCGCGGGAGGCGGCTGAATTGATGGTTTCGGCGGCAACACCAGCCAGTTTTAAAGCTGCGACCTGATCTTGCATCAAGGCAACGAGCGGCGAGACGACAATGGTCAACCCGCCCCTGACCAGCGCCGGAACTTGATAGCATAAGGACTTGCCGGACCCCGTCGGCATGACAGCCAAGACATGCTGGCCATCCAAAAGATTGTCAACAATAGGCTCTTGGCCCTCTCGAAAACTGTCAAAACCGAACACATCATGCAGGACGCTGGCCTTGGTTGCCATCAACCGACCCGTGCCAGAAACGCCAAAACGGCCTTTTTGAAGCTGCGGTCACCCACCGCCAGCATATGGTCGCGACCCTCGATCACAAATCCACCGGCGTCCGGCATCAAGGCGGCGAGCTCGTAAGGGTCTCCCGAAATGTCATCAAGGCTCCCGGCTGCGACCAGCACCGGCATGGGCAATTGCCGCAGATCTTGCGGCGAGATCAGATCACGCGACGTCTGGATGCAAGCTGCCAATGCAAGACGATCGCTTTTGGTCTGGTCGGCAAACTTACGGAACGCGGCGCCGCGCGCATGGGTTATACTTGCTGGATCTGGCGCAAGCAACGCGGCAGCGATTGGATCCCAGTCGCCGACTCCTTTGACCATGCCGTCTCCAAGACCGCCAAATACAAGCGAGCGCACCCGATGCGGCGCTTCAATGGCCAAGAAAGCACTAATTCGCGCGCCCATCGAATAACCCATCACATGCGCGCTTTGCAGGCCAAGATGGTCCATAAGTGCCAGCGCATCTCCCGCCATCGCAGTGGGGTGATAATCCTTCGGATCATGGCTTTTGGACGAATGGCCGTGGCCGCGATTGTCGATGGCGATGGTGCGGTAACCGGCGTCATTCAACGTCCAAATCCAACCTGTCGCTTCCCAGTTCACCCGGGCGTTGGAAGCGAAGCCGTGAATAAGCAGCATCGGATCACCTGTGCCGTGGTCCATGTAAGCAAGGTCAAAACCGTCGTGTGTGAAATGCTTCATGTAAAATGTCCCGGCGGATTATTTGCCTGAAATGGCCTTGATAACCGGATGCCGGAATTCATCGCCTGGCGCAAGGCCGAGGCGTGCCGCCTCGCCGGCTGCGATTTCGAGTACAAAACGGATTGGCTTTTCACTCGGTATAATAGATTTTGACAAAGGCTCTCCACGCTTGATTGTTGCGATCAGGCCATTTTGCTCTATGAAAACAATGTCCAAAGCTGACGGCGTATTTTGCATCCAAAACATCACCGGTTCCGTCTCTGCCATCACAAAAAGCATGCCATGGCCATCCGGAAGTCGGTCACGATACATTAGCCCTCGCTGATGCTCAATCTCGGTTACTGCAATTTCGACCGATAAATCTACATCGCCTTTTGCCGTTGACACCACCAACGGTTCGCGATCCGTCGGCAGAACCATTGGTTCACCAGCATTTGCGCAACCCTGAACGCCAACAACCAATACAAAACAGGCGGTCAATATCACCGCCCGAAACGTTTGGTATGCAAATCGAAAAATCATATCAGTTCGAAACTGGGATCGGCGCGCCAATATCCGGATGGATTTCGGATGCCATCAAGCCCTTGTCGCCTGGCCCGAAACGCACCAGCACCACCTGCCCAGGACGAAGCTCGGTAAGACCATAACGGCGCATCGTTTCCATGTGGACAAAAATATCCTCGGTTCCCTCACCGCGGGTTACGAAGCCGAAGCCTTTTGTCCGGTTGAACCATTTGACCAGAGCACGCTCTAGACCGCTTGTCGGCGTGACACTGACATGCGTGCGTTGCGGCGTGGTGGAGGGATGGATTGCAGTTGAGTTGTCCATAGAAATCACGTGAAAAGCCTGAAGCCCACGCTCGCCCGGACGGGTCAAACAGTGAATGCGTGACCCTTCAAGCGCAACTTGAAACCCGTCGCGCCGCAGACAGGTGACGTGCAAGAGCACATCGGTCAGACCTTTCTGATCGGGAACGATGAAACCATAACCTTTTGACACATCAAACCATTTGATGGCGCCGGAAATCTCCACCACGCCCGCCCCGGAACGCAGGTCATCTGTGACAGCACTGTTCTGCCCTGCCTGAAAACCAATGTTTTCGTCGGCAAAGGATGACGTCTTTTCCCCCATCCCACGCTACCTTCCGTTACACGTTACTGATTCTTGTTGTTAAGTTATCATTAACCCATACGGATGAGGCAAGATGCGAAACTGTTTGCACAAGTCTTTTCCGCAAAGTTTCCGCATAAGTTGAATCCGAATCCGGTAAATCCCGAATTGGGCTTCCAAAAATTCGAGAGGAACAGAAAAATGCGCTATCTCCACACCATGGTTCGCATTCGCGACGTAAAAGAATCGCTAGATTTTTATTGTAACAAACTTGGCTTGGTGGAAGTCCGTCGCCACGAGAGCGATAAAGGGCGCTTTACGCTGATCTTCCTGGCGGCCCCGAAGAACAAAGCCCAGTCAGACGCAGAACGTGCGCCGGAACTGGAACTGACCTACAACTGGCCGGACGAAAATGGCAATGCGGAAACCTACACCGGCGGCCGCAATTTTGGTCATCTGGCTTACAAGGTCGACAATATCCACGAGACCTGCATGAGATTGATGAACGCTGGCGTTTTAATCAATCGTCCGCCCCGCGACGGACATATGGCGTTTGTGCGCTCGCCGGATGGAATATCAATTGAGATATTGCAGGAAGGCGACGCGTTGACGCCAGTCGAGCCTTGGATTTCGATGCCGAATACCGGCAATTGGTAGTCGCTATTTCGCCATCTCAATGATTGTCAGGATTGTTCGCCAATTCCGGAACGTCACAGGCACTTTCAATGTGCGTTCGACAAACGGCGAGAATACGGACTTTCCTATGCCATCGGGGGTGTAGAGGTAGAAGAATTTGTTCAGGACCGACCACTGATCTGATCCCTGCGGCTTTGTTCGCAGGTTTTCTACTGCCGAATCGTCAGCCTGAGCAGACATGATTCCGAGGTGGAATTTCGACGGATCATGCGCGGCAAAATTGAAGGGATTTGAATTCACGGCTTCGCAGATTTCTGCGACCGTCAGAATAATCACATTTACGAAAAATCCAAACCGCTCCTCTACCGCTGCCTCGATACGTTGGCTTAAACCGGCATGATTCGCTTCATTGGCCGTGAAAACCACATTGCCGCTTTGGATATAGGTTTGAGCATTCCCAAAGCCCAAGCCGCGCAGCAGTATCCGCAAATCATCCATCGGCAGCTTGTTTTTGCCACCGACATTGATGCCTCGCAGGAGGGCTACGAACGTCGTCAAACAAACAACTCCACCTTCTCAAACGTCCGCACATCAACCAGTCCAATGTCCGAAATGCGCAGTTCGGGTATCACCACCAACGCCAGCAGCGAGTGCTGCATATAGGCGTTGTTGAGATTGCAGCCGACTGTGCGCATCGCCTCGGTGAGCTTGGCGGCCTTGGCGGCGACGATTTCTGCGCGTTCCTGTGACATCAGCCCTGCGATCGGCATCTCGACCAGCGCCAACTCCCTACCCTGCGAAATCAGTACCACGCCGCCGCCGATCTCGCGCAAGCGGTTTGCCGCTAACGCCATGTCAGCTTTGTTCGTGCCGACGACAATCATGTGGTGGCTGTCGTGAGCAACTGTGGAGGCCATGGCGCAAGGCAATTTGTAGCCGAAGCCGGAAACAAAGGCGTTGGTGACATGCCCGGTGGCGCGATGACGCTCGACCAGTGCGATCTGGCAAACGTCATTGGCTGCGTCCATGCCGACCAGCCCGTCGATCACCGGAAGTTCGGACTCCAAAGCCTTGGTTGGCGCCTGATTTTCAACGACCCCAATGACACGGGCCCGTACGGAATTTGCGCCGGACGGCGCAATGATATCAAAGTCCTGCGCGACCAGGTCGCGTTTCATGTTGACTGTGTGTTTCGCTTTGGCGGGATAGTCGTAAGCAGCGATATCGCAAAGCAATTGGCCATTCGAAGCAAGATGAACGCCGCGCGCGTAAACTTCGTCTATCGTCAGGTTGGCGAGATCGGAAACAATCAGGAAATCTGCCCGTCTGCCTGGCGCGATGGAACCCAGATCACGCTCGACTTTGAAATGCTCGGCAGTGTTCAGGCTCGCCATCTGGATGGCGGTAACCGGCTTCAGCCCTTGCTGGATCGCATGCCGCACGACACGGTCCATGTGACCGTCCTCAATGAGCGTGCCGGAATGGCTATCGTCAGTGCAGAGAATGAAATGACGTGGATCAAGGCCGCTTTCAGTAACCGCCTTGATTTGAGCAGCGACATCATACCAAGCGCTGCCAAGCCGCAGCATGGCTTTCATGCCTTGACGAACCCGAGCAATGGCATCTTCGGCGCGGGTGCCTTCATGATCATCCTCTGGACCGGCAGCGGCATAGGCGTGGAACGTGCGACCAAGATCCGGCGAGGCATAATGCCCCCCAACTGTTTTGCGGGCTTTTGTGGTTGCAGAAATTGCAGCGACCATGATCGGATCATTGGCAACAACCCCGGGGAAGTTCATGACCTCGCCAAGTCCGATGATGTTTGGCCAACCCATTGCTTCTGCAAAATCAGTCGCCTTGAACGCAGCACCGGCATGCTCCAGACCGGGGAAAGAAGGTACGCAGGATGGCAGCTGAACGAAAACGTTCGTCGGCATCGCCATCGCCTCGTCGTGCATCAACCTGACGCCATCAAGGCCGAGCACATTGGCGATCTCATGCGGGTCTATAAACATGGAGGTGGTACCATGCGGAATGACAGCACGGCAAAATTCGGTGACGGTTACCATGCCGCTCTCGACATGCATGTGGCCGTCGCAAAGACCGGGAACAAGGTAACGGTCCGCCGCGTCAACGACGATTGTGTCCGGTCCGATACAATGGCTGGCGTCCGGCCCGCACCAGGCGAACCGGCCTTCGGCAATGGCCAGATCCGTGCCGGGAATGATCTCGCCGGAATGGACATTGACCCAGCGACCGTTGCGCACCACCAGATCGGCCGGCTTGCGGCCCATGGCAACGTCAACGAGATGCGGGGCGACGTCGGCCCATGATTTCAAGGGCTTGAACGGTACGGAATTTGTCATGCTGGCTGCTCCTGTCGGCGACAATTTGCCAACAGAGCGGATGGATTGCGAGTCTTTTCGGTCAGAAGGAACTTGGTTCAACAGGCTCGATCAGCGTTTTCGCCAAGGCAAATGAATAAACTCGCCACCCTAGGCGCTGCCCCTCATCCGCCCGTTGGGCACCTTCTCCCCGCAAGCGGCGTGGAGAAGGTAACAATCGCAAAACATGTGGCACTTCCCTTCTCCCCGCCGCTTGCGGGGAGAAGGAGTCACGAAGGTCCGCAGGACGATGAGGGGCAGCGCCGAGGGTGCAGAACTTACCTGCGCTTCATCATACGAAACTACCCGTTCGGTTTACCCTTTGGTTTGAATGGCTTGTTTGGCTTTTCAAATGTTTTGCCTGCGGGCTTCTTTGGCTTATCCCAAGTCTTTGGAGCCCCGTCGCGCGGCTTGTCCCAAGTCTTGGGTGCGCTGTCCCGTGGCTTGTCCCATACCTTTGGCGCTGTGTCGCCGGATTTGGCCCAAGGCTTTGCAGGAACATCGCTGCCTTCTGCCGGTTTGGCATATGTTGCAGGCCGGTCATCGTCGCGTTTCGGGCGGGATGACTTTTGATCCTTGGTCCAGCGCTTCTTCTCGGCAAAAGGCTTCTTTTCACCAAAAGAAGGTTTTTCAGCAAAAGGAGGCTTTTCGCCAAAAGGCTTGGCTTCCCCGTCCTGCGATTTGCGCGGCGGGAGCACACTTGGGTCACCGACAAAGCGGGAAACGCGCAAGCCCTTCTCGCTGCCTTTGGCATTCGAGATCGCCTCAAAGAAAGCGTCAGCTTTTTCAGGACGGATTTCGAAGCGGGTTTCATTGTCGAGAAGACGGATGAAACCAATGTCACGCTTGGTCAGATGCCCCGCCTTGCAAAGCGTCGGCAACAGCCAACGTGGCTCGACATTGTGCTTTCGTCCCTGCGGGATGCGGAACCATACGCCATTGTCAAACCGGTCCGCTTCTTTCTCGCCGGTGGGCATGGCAACGTCTGGAATACCTGTATCAGACAATTCCTCTGCGGTCGGGCGCGAAGCCTGAACCATGCGGATATAGGCGAGTGCAACCGCGTCAACCGAGTGGCGCTTGAGAAGTTCGGTGACCGTCTCCGCCTCCTCCGGCGAGCGCTCCAGATCCGCGCTGATGCCGCTCAACAGCCGCTCGCGGTCGCGCTCATAAATGTCCATCTGGCTTGGTGCGCGCACTTGCGTAGCCTGCACCTTGGCAAGCGACAGCAGGCGTTCGGCAGACCGGCGGCGGTGCATTGGGGCAACCAGAATACAGATGCCTTTACGCCCTGCCCGCCCTGTACGGCCCGAACGATGAAGCAGCGTATCCGGGTTGGTTGGAAGATCGGCATGAATGACAAGGTCAAGATTAGGCAGATCAATGCCGCGCGCTGCAACATCTGTTGCTACGCAGACACGGGCGCGGCCGTCTCGCATGGATTGCAGCGCGTTGGTGCGCTCGGCCTGGGACAATTCTCCGGACAGCGAAACAACGCCGAAACCACGATTACCCAACCGGCTCGCGAGGTGCTTCACGGCCTCGCGCGTCGAACAAAACACCATTGTGCTTGGCGCATCGAAGTAAAGCAACGCGTTGATGATCGCGTTTTCGCGTTCATGTGGCGCAACCGGCATCAACCGGTATTCAATGTCCGCATGTTGTTTCTTTTCCCCGACGGTGGCGATCCGCATGGCGTCGCGCTGGTATTTGGCAGCCATCTTGCCAATCTGTGCCGGAACAGTTGCCGAGAACATCAGCGTGCGGCGCTCTTTTGGCGAGGCGTCGAGGATGAATTCCAGGTCTTCGCGGAAACCAAGATCAAGCATCTCGTCGGCTTCATCGAGAACGACGGCCTTGATACCTTCAAGATCAAGCGAACCGCGCGTAATGTGATCGCGCAGACGGCCTGGTGTTCCGACAACGATGTGTGCGCCTTGCTGCAGTGAGCGCACTTCCTTGCGCATTTCCATGCCGCCGACGCAGGTTGCCATCTTGGCTCCGGCTCCGGCATAGAGCCAAGAGAGCTCACGACTTACCTGCAAGGCGAGTTCGCGCGTAGGCGCAACGATTAGCGCCAAAGGCTGTACGGACATCCCGAGCCGTTCATTTTTGCCCATCAGGCTGTCTGCAATTGCCATGCCGAAAGCGACTGTCTTGCCGGATCCGGTCTGCGCGGAAACGAGAAGATCAGCATCGGCAACGCCCTCCTCCAACATGGCGCTCTGCACCGGAGTGAGGTCCGCATAGCCGCGGTCTTCCAATGCACGTTTGAGCGCCGGAGCGATATTTTGAGGCAGTGCCATTTAGAAACTTTCCATAGGTTAGCCGGTACCGGCTTGGTGCGGACGACGGGAATCGAACCCGTACGATCAAAGATCGAGGGATTTTAAGTCCCTTGCGTCTACCAATTCCGCCACGTCCGCTTGTGCTGTGTGCCTAAAGGAGGAAAGTGCCTGTTGCAAGCCTTGCCGCATGCCACACTTGTCCCTATGTCGGGTACGAACACGGAAAATCATGATGAACAACACGATTACGGCCGGCATTCTGGCCATCGGCGACGAATTGCTATCTGGACGTACCAAAGACAAGAATATCGGCCACTTGGCCACCATGTTGACCGCAGTCGGCATAGATTTGAAAGAAGTGCGCATTGTTGCTGACGAAGAAGACGACATTGTCGCAGCGTTGAACGCCTTGCGCCACCGCTATACGTACGTGTTCACTTCCGGCGGCATTGGCCCAACCCATGATGATATTACCGCCGATGCGGTCTCAAAGGCATTCGGCGTTCCATGTGAACACGACGCAAAGGCCATGAAACTGCTTGGTGATTCCTACGCATCGCGCGGAGTGGAATTCAACGAGGCTCGGCAACGCATGGCACGCATGCCGAAAGGTGCGGTACACATTGATAACAAGGTCTCTGTTGCTCCCGGTTTTGCCATTGGAAACGTTCATGTAATGGCTGGCGTTCCGTCTGTATTCGAAGCCATGGTTGACGCTGTGTTGCCAACACTGAAAACAGGGATCGTTCTCAAATCAACGTCTATTGCATGTCCGTTTGGGGAGGGTGTGATCGGCACACCGCTGCGTGAAATCCAGAAGGCACATCCAGAGACTGTTATTGGCTCATATCCGAAGATGATTGATGGCGGCTATGCAGTCGAACTGATTGTTCGCGCGCGGGATGAAGCTGCACTCGAAGCGGCGGCGGACGATGTGCGTGCGCTCCTTGCGCGGCTCGAAAATGCGGCGAACAAGTTGCAGGCGCCGGCTGGTTAGCGCCAAGCTTGCCAATGATGCCGGTTTGGCGCTAAGGCGGAACGCATTCCAACGCCCGGCCCGGAGTGCACCCCATGTCCCTTCCCGAAAAAGCCTTTCCAGTCACCTGGGACCAGTTTCACCGTGACGCCCGTGCGCTGGCGTGGCGTTTGGCTGCTCAGGACAAGAAGTGGAAGGCAATGGTCGTGATAACCCGCGGCGGACTTGTGCCCGCTGCCATCATCTGCCGAGAGCTTGGTATCCGGATGATCGAAACAGTTTGCATTGCTTCGTACCACGAGTATTCCGAGCAGGGTGAATTGAAGGTCCTGAAAGAAATCACACCGGAATTGCTCGAAGGCGACGGTGAAGGCGTACTGATCATTGATGACCTGACCGACACAGGTAAAACCGCTGCAATTGTCCGTGCAATGATGCCGAAAGCACACTTTGCGACCGTTTACGCCAAGCCGAAAGGCCGCCCGCTGGTCGATACTTTTGTCACAGAGGTAAGTCAGGACACTTGGATCTATTTCCCATGGGATCTTGGTTTCACGTACCAGGCGCCAATCGCAGACGGCCACAAAGGCTGACACAAATTTCCGAAATCAGTCACAAATCTGCAATGGAATCAGGACAGGCTTCCCGATAAACGAGTGATAAACTAGTTTGCCGGATAATGAATTTGTGCGGATAAACTGCCACTGATTCAAGCGATGAAGCCATGTTGATGGAGCCAAAGCCAAACGCTGCAAGCGCTGCCGTAAACCAGCCGCGAAAGCAGGTTGGCGCTTTGGCATGGCGGTTTGATGATGGCGTGCTTAAAGTCCTTCTGGTTACGAGCAGAGATACCGGCCGTTTTGTCATTCCAAAAGGATGGCCAATGAAAAAGCTGAGTGATGCAAAAGCTGCTGCTCGTGAAGCGTTCGAAGAAGCAGGTATTGGCGGCAAAATCTCAGGCGAACCGATCGGCTCTTATGAGTACAACAAGATATTCGGACCCGGCTTCGCCTTACCCTGCCGCGTCATGGTCTATTCGATGCAAGTCGCGAAGATTCTCCCGAAATGGCCGGAAAAAAGCGAACGGAAACGGCATTGGATGACGCTAGATGTTGCCGCAGCAAGTGTGCATGAGCCGGAACTGCGCGATTTGATCGAAGACTTCGTTCCGGTCTTGTAAATCCGTACGATTTGTCCGATTTGAACTTCAGGCCGAAATCAGGCCCTTTCACAAGGAATTATCCATGACCATTTCGCTTTACGCGGCAACTGTGCCTGCGCTTCTTCAGATGTTGAACAGCTTGTCGATCACGTTGAAAAAGACCGAAGAATTTGCAAAATCGAAGGGTGTCGATGCCGAAACTATACTTGGCGATAAACTGATTGAAGACATGCTGCCGATGACCCGGCAGGTACAAATCGCCTGCGACCACGCAAAAGGCGCGATGGCCCGTATTTCCGGCAAGGAAAATCCTAAGTTTGAAGACACTGAAAAGTCAGTTTCGGAACTTCAGGCGCGTATTTCCAAAACTGTCGAATTTGTGAAGTCGTTCAACGCATCCGATCTCGACGGGCAGGAAGAACGTCCGGTCACAATTAAATTGCCAAACAACGAAATGACGTTTCCCGCACAAACCTATTTGGTCAATTACGGTCTGCCCAACCTCTATTTCCACACGTCCATGGCCTACGCCATTGCCCGCAAGAACGGCGTGCCGGTCGGCAAGTCAAACTTCATGGGCCGCGAATAATTTGAAAATCGGTGGGGGCTGTAGTGCCCTCACCACCATTTTGTCGGCGAAAATTTCCCGGCGGCTTTTTCAATGACGGCTGCTGTCTTGAACAGCGTTTCCTCATCAAATGGACGCCCGATCAACTGGAGGCCAAGTGGCAGACCGGTTGACGACAGCCCTGCCGGAACAGACAGTCCGGGTAAACCTGCCATATTCACCGTGACCGTGAAAATATCGTTCAAATACATATGAACGGGATCAGAGTTGAGGTTTTCATCGCCAATCTTGAATGCCGCTGACGGTGTCGCTGGAGTGAGGATCGCATCAACACCCGCCGCATAGGCGATATCAAAGTCCCGCTTGATCAGCGAACGCACCTTCTGGGCTTTCAGATAATAGGCGTCATAATATCCTGCCGACAGCACGTAAGTACCGATCATGATGCGGCGCTTGACCTCACGCCCGAACCCTTCGGCACGCGTTTTTTCATACATGTCGATGATGTCTTTGCCCGGAACCCGCAGACCGTAGCGCACGCCATCATAACGCGCCAGATTTGATGAGGCTTCGGCAGGCGCGACGATGTAATATGCCGGGAGCGCGTATTTCGTATGCGGCAGTGAAATATCCACGATTTCCGCACCGGCGTCCTTCAGCCACGCGATGCCCTGTTGCCAGAGGGCTTCAATCTCGTCCGGCATGCCTTCAACACGGTATTCTTTTGGAATGCCGATTTTGATGCCTTTCAACGACCGGCCGATAGAGGCTTCATAGTCCGGCACGGGCAAGTCAACAGACGTTGAATCCTTCGGATCAAATGAAGCCATGCTCTTCAGCATGATCGCGGCGTCGCGGACATCACGGGCAATCGGACCGGCCTGATCAAGCGATGATGCGAAGGCAACGATGCCCCAACGCGAGCAGCGGCCATAGGTGGGCTTGATACCGACAGTTCCGGTAAATGCTGCAGGTTGGCGGATTGAGCCACCGGTGTCTGTTGCAGTCGCGGCTGCACAGAGCCAACCAGCAACTGCAGATGCCGAACCGCCGGAGGACCCCCCGGGAACATAGTGGGCGTTTGATCCGGTTTCGCGCCATGGGTTTTTAACCGCGCCGAAGTAGGACGACTCATTTGAAGAGCCCATTGCGAACTCGTCCATGTTGAGTTTGCCAAGCTGCACAGCGCCATCGTTCCAAAGGTTAGTGGTGACGGTTGATTCGTAGCGCGGCTTGAACCCGTCGAGAATGTGCAAACAGGCCTGAGTGTGATCGCCCTCTGTCGCGTAAAGATCCTTGATGCCAAGCGGTATCCCCTCGAGCGCTCCGCCATTCCCCGATGCCAAACGCTGGTCTGCAGCTTTGGCCATTTTGCGCGCCTTGTCGGCAGTCACTGACACGTATGCGTTCAACTCGCCGTTTGCCGTGTCGATTGCATCCAAATAGGCATTGGTCAGCTCGATTGCCGATGTTTCACGCTTGGCAAGTGCAGCGCGGGCTTCGGCAATGGTAAGGCGGGTCAAATCAGACATGAGAAAAGGCTTTCGCTAAATTCAGGCGGGAGTGGCGGCAGGAAGCGGTTACTCAACCACTTTCGGGACCACGAAAAAATTCTCTTCGCTGGCCGGTGCATTTGCGATGATGTCTTCTGCTTTTGCGCCATCTGTCACCGCATCTTCGCGGCGGCGAAGTGCCATTGGTATGATGGATGTCAGTGGCTCGACGCCATCCACATCTACCTCATCCAACTGTGCGACAAAGCCGAGGATGCCGTTCAACTCGCCGGTCATTCGCTCAGCGTCTTCTTCCGAGACAGCAATGCGCGCAAGCCGCGCAACACGTTTGACGGTGGCTAGATCAACAGACATGAATTGGCCTTCGGGCAAAAATGCAGATTTGGCGGGTATAAAGACGCCGCCCGGCTTTCGCAATTGGTTTGTCAGAAGGTTTGAACAGTTCCGGCCTTGCCGATCCGCGCTCGATCACGCTGGCCTTCCAGCGCTTCAAGGAAAACCTCTGCGCTCTGGTCGAGCATTGGGAACGAGGCATAATGTGCGGGCAGCACATGCTCGAATTTGAAATAGCGGCGACACGCAAGCGCAGCGACCGCACCACCCATGGTAAACCGGTCACCGATCGGCATGATGCCGATTTGCGGCTGATGCAACTCATGGATCAATGCCATATCGGAGAAGATATCGGTATCGCCCATATGCAGCAAAGTCGGAGCGTCATCGAAATGGAACACCAAACCGCCAGCGCTGCCGAGCGCATGGGAGGTTCCGTCCTCGGAAATTTGCGCAGAGGAATGCAGTGCGTTGACGAGCGTGACTGAAAAGCCGTCGTGATGCACAGTGCCGCCGGTATTCATCGGGTCGAATTTTTTCACACCCTTCGTGGCAAGCCACATCAAGAGGTCAAAATTTGCAATGACCGTTGCGCCGGTTTCCTTGGCGAGTTGGATGGTGTCACCAACATGATCGCCGTGCCCATGTGTTAGGGCAATATGGGTGATGCCCCGCGTTGCATCCTTGAAATCAATATCGCGCGCGCCAGGATTGCCGTTCAGGAACGGGTCAATGAGAATATGCGCTTTGGCAGTTTCGACACGAAAGGCAGAATGCCCGAGCCACGTAATCTTCATCGTCTCATTCTCCTCGCAACACTGCCTACAGAATGGTAAGCGCGTCGGCCATGACCATACTGACACTTGAAACACTTGCCACAGAAATCAAGGCCGGCCGCACAATCGCCGGACTGGACCTTGGTACAACGACCATCGGCTTTGCCGTATCCGATCTTGGTTGGCGATTGGCGAACCCTAAATTGGTGATCGCCCGCACAAAATTTACCAAGGATGCCGCAGAACTCTTGAAGTCTGCCGAAAAATACGAAGTCGGCGCTTTTGTGATCGGGTTGCCGATCAACATGGATGGGTCTGAAGGGCCGAGAGCGCAGGCAACCCGGGCATTTGTTCGAAACATGGAGCGCCTGACCACCATGCCTTTTGTTTTTAAAGATGAACGGCTATCAACCGTGGCAGCAGAGCGGGTGTTGATTTCTATGGATGTAAGCAGGGCCAAGCGCGACGAGCGAATCGATGCCGCAGCAGCTGCCTTCATTCTTCAGGGCGCATTGGACAGGTTGACCAAATTGTCAACTGATGCGGTTTCAGGCTGAACATTGCGCGATTGCCACCAGGTCCTGATGGCTGCACGCTTTCGCAGCGCATAGATACCAAAGATCAACGCTGTATCCATGACACAGGCCTTGGCGACCATAGCCGGAATATCTTTCGGAGGAACTCCGAGATAGTAGCCGTAAATATCAAAAACCAACCGGTGCAACTCATCTGACAGGAATGTTGTTCCAAAATTGATGTCGTTTAGCGACAGGAAATACCAACCCCAGAAGAACCCGAGTGGCGCGGCCCAGAAAATCAGAAGATAGCGCATGTTATGCCTGCCCCCGGCCAGAGAAGCGGGCCAATTGATTTTGATAGGCGGCATCTCCCGCCATGTTACGGGCAACGGTGACTGAAGGATGTTCTTCCACTTCCACCTCTTTGGCAGCCAACAACGGTGCCTCGATGCGGGTCGCCGACCAGGAAAGGATCAGCGCAGCTAGATAGACAGTCGAAGCAAGCAAGGCAGAAGGGTCGGCTTGCACGATAGAGACGGCAGAAAGCATCGAAAATACCGTTGCCGCTCCGCCAAATGCAAACTTTTCTACGTCCTGAGATGCTTCGGGATCTCGAGTACCAATCATTGCTGCCAAAATCGCCCAAAGGAACAAGGTTGCAGCAAGCATTGCAGCGAGCCCCATCCCGGCTGAAATCAAAGGCATTGCGCGCATTGGGCCAGCACCTTCAAATCCGGAAAAAGCCAATGGCAGCGACGTCAGGCGGGCAAAAGTCAAAGTTCCAGCAAGCGCACCAAACGCGTGAAGCATGAAAAACAGGAACCAATGCCCCAAAATCAAAATGGAAAATACGCGCTTCATTGGTTGGCCCTTTTGTTGGATGCACCTTGGCCACTAACCCCGCGTCGGGCAATGTAAACCAATTGTTAAGGTTAATTTCCTTGATGGATTATCCACAGGCATGGGCGCTGTCCTATACAAAAACCAGTGTATTGTATTGGAGCGCGGCGCTCCGCGG
>JANMEX010000422.1:0-1771 GCA_031377485.1 Phyllobacteriaceae bacterium | reverse complement strand
GCCAGCGCGTCTCAAGGCCGAGCGAGCGCGCCTGTTCTTTCAGGTTGGTGAATTGACCGCCCGGCATTTCGTGCAGGTACACTTCCGATGCCGGACCCTTCAGGTCGCTTTCAAAGGCGGCATACTGGTTGCGCACGGCCTCCCAATAGAAGGAGATTTTGCGTATCCATTTGGTATCGAGGCCAGGATCACGATCCGTGCCCTTGAGTGCCTCGACAATGGACCCGAGGCATGGCTGTGACGTGTTGCCGGAGAAGGCATCCATGGCGGCGTCCACTGCATCAACGCCGGTTTCGACAGCAGCCAGCACCGTGGCGGCCGCAATGCCGGAAGTGTCATGCGTGTGGAAATGGATCGGAAGGTCGGTGGCCTCGCGCAGCGCCTTGAACAACGCGCGGGCAGCGGCTGGCTTCAAAAGGCCGGCCATATCTTTAACGGCCAGAATATGCGCGCCGGCCTTTTCCAGATCTTTGGCCAGATTGACATAATATTTCAGATCATACTTGGCGCGTTCCGGATTGAGGATATCGCCGGTATAGCAGAGCGCGGCCTCGCAGAGCCGGTTCTCTTCCAGCACGGCGTCCATCGACACGCGCATGTTCTCAACCCAATTGAGACAGTCAAAAACGCGGAACAGATCAACCCCGCCGAGCGCTGCCTGGCGGACGAAGTATTTGACGACATTGTCGGCATAGTTTGTGTAGCCGACTCCATTTGCGCCGCGCAGCAACATTTGCAGAAGAAGGTTCGGGGCGGCTTCCCGGACTTTGCTCAGGCGCTCCCACGGATCTTCGGTGAGGAAGCGCATGGAAACATCAAACGTCGCGCCACCCCAGCATTCCAGCGACAAAAGCTGCGGCAAGGCTCTCGCATAGGTTCCGGCAATCGCAGCAATGTCATGCGTGCGCATACGGGTGGCCAAGAGTGACTGGTGACCATCGCGCATCGTCGTATCGGTGACGAGCACCTGTTTTTGGGAGCGCATCCACGCGCCGAATTTCTGCGGGCCAAGCTGATCCAGCAGCTGCTTGGTGCCCGCCGGCACCGGACCGCCGAGGAATGGAACGCGCGGCGCGGCGGCATCTGCGTTGGGCTTGGCGCGGCCCTTGGTTTCCGGATGGCCATTGACGGTGACATCGCCAAGATAGTTGATGATCTTGGTGGCGCGGTCCTGACGCTTGACCTGCGCAAACAGTTCCGGTGTCGTGTCGATGAAGCGCGTGGTGTAACTGTTGTCCTTGAACTTCGGATGGCCGATGATGGCTTCAAGGAAGGTCAAATTCGTGGCCACGCCGCGAATACGGAACTCGCGCAGCGCTCGGTCCATGCGGGCGATGGTTTCCTCAGGCGTTGGCGCCCAAGCGGTGACTTTTTCAAGCAGCGGATCATAAAAGCGGGTGATGATCGCGCCGGAATAGGCTGTGCCGCCATCAAGGCGAATGCCGAAACCGGTCGCGCCGCGATAGGCAATGATGCGGCCGTAATCAGGAATGAAATTCTGCTCGGGATCTTCGGTCGTGATGCGGCACTGGATCGCCGCGCCGCGGTACTGGACTTCGGCTTGGTCGGGGATGCCGATCTCGGGATCGGAAAGCGCGTATCCTTCGGCGATGCGGATCTGGGTCTTGACCAGGTCGAGCCCCGTGATCATTTCGGTCACCGTGTGCTCCACCTGGATCCGGGTGTTCATCTCCATGAAGAAGAACTGGTTTTCCTCGGGCTGGTACATGAACTCCACCGTCCCCGCGTTGGTGTATCCCGTGGCCTTGGC
>JANMEX010000419.1:0-9387 GCA_031377485.1 Phyllobacteriaceae bacterium | reverse complement strand
TCTGAGATGAATCTGGTACTTTTTTGTCAGGCATGGGCAGTCACGGCAGTGTTTTTTCTGGCGGTTGACAGTATTTGGCTGGGCGTTGTGGCGAAAAATTTCTACCAGGAAAATCTCGGTTTCCTGATGAAGGATGCCGTCAATTTCCCTGTCGCCGCCGGCTTTTATTTTGTCTTCGCCGCTGCTGTCGTATATCTGGCATCTTGGCCGGGATTTCGCGAAATGGACGGCGCAACTGCCATGTATGCTGGCGCTGTGCTCGGCCTTGCGGCCTATGGCACCTATGACATCACCAACCTTGCGACTGTGAAGAATTGGCCAGTGTCCGTATCGGTTGTCGATCTGGTTTGGGGCACAGTTCTCACCACTACGGCATCGTACGTCGGCTTTCGCGCGCTTGTCTATTTTGGTTGAAATTAAAAAAGTTCAAATCTTTCACCATAACCAATGTATGGACAGCATTTTTGAATATTAGACGTAAAGGCAGTTTTCCCCTTTCAATTAATTTCTTGTTAATCGGCAAAAATACTAATTAGTTCCAGATTGAATTTGATTTAACAGGCGTAAATTAGAAAATAAATCTAGGAACTTCTGATCTTTCCATTCGTTATTACAGTGATACGCAAATTAACGCGTTCGATCGTTATAATGGAAAGGCAAACCCAATGAAAAAAACTCTTCTCGCTGCCGCTGCTTGCTTGTTCATAAGCGGGCCGGCTTTTGCCATGGCGGATGCTGATTGTACTGCCATGTGGAAACAAGCCGATGCCAATGGCGACGGCGTTCTCAATGGAACTGAAGGTGAGCGCTACGCGGCCTGGCTGCGGCTTGCCGAAAAGCCGCTGGCTGATGGCACCAATATGAACGAGGCAATGTTTCAGGAAAATTGCAAGGCGGATGTCTTTGCAACTGACGTTGCTGAAGAAGGTGCGCCACTTGAGGGTGCCAACAGCTTCACCGAAGGTCAGGCCAGTGACCGTATCATTGCCGCCGGCATGACTGCTCCGACCGGCTTGGCAAAAGACGACAAGGGCATCTGGCGTGGCACTGCCATGAAAGGTGATGCCTCGGTCAATGTTGCTGTGGATTTCAAGGGCAATGTCGTCGCCGAATAGCTTCAATTTTCACAACCCAAAATCAGAATTGAAAGGCATGAACTATGCAAACAATCACAAAAGTATTTGACACTTACGAGCAGGCCGAACGTGCGGTGAACGCACTTGAAATGAGCGGTGTGCACTCTGCCGACATCAGCATAGTGGCCAACAAGAGAAACGGGAATTTGGCGTCGGTCGACGAGGAAAACTCGGCTGTCGGGACTGGTGCGGGGGTTGGCGCGGCCGTTGGCGGTGCGGCAGGCTTGCTCACGGGTCTTGGCCTCATGGCCATTCCCGGAGTTGGCCCGGTCGTTGCAGCCGGCTGGCTGGTTTCGACGGCTTTGGGTGCGGTTGCAGGCGGGGCAACCGGGGGCATCGTCGGTTCCCTTGTCAGCACCGGGCTTGATGATGACAACGCGCATATCTATTCCGAAGCCGTGCGTCGTGGAGGCGCGCTTGTCGCGGTGAAAGCCGAGGATGGGCTCGTAGAGCAGGTTCACCGAATTCTGGATGGGCAAGGCCCGCTTGATCCGGTTGCACTTGGCAGTGAATATCGCAAAACCGGCTGGAGCAAATTTGATGCGAATGCCGACGTAGCGGACGTGACAAAACCCAACCGCATGGACCCGATGATCTGAATATTTTCAAAGGCGGATGGCCCATCAAGACCAGAGGTTACGACGCGCTATCCGCCTTTGAGTTCGATTTCGTGTAAGCAAAATCTAAAAAGCTTCTTGCTCAAACACGGCTCAAACATCGCGACCCGGCAAAGCTTTTATAGAGCAAGTTCGTCGTTCCGCGCAGTGAGCGCGCTTCTGCAAGCGATTCACAATTGAAGCCCGGCAAGCCAGACAAAAGCCATTCAATAATTAAGCGAAAAAATGGTGCCGCTTCCCGGAATCGAACCGAGGACCCCATCATTACGAATGATGTGCTCTACCAACTGAGCTAAAGCGGCCCCACAGCCAAGCTACGACACTTGGCGCGATGGCGGGTTGATAATCTGATGGTCCGCCAAAAGCAAGACCCAGATTGTAGCCGGAGAGTGCCTTATGGCTGGCTGCAAAGAGCGGCCTTGGCCAATCTGTAGTCCTCTGAAAGGCGCAGGACCAGATCGGCCGCTGGAACAACGGATTTGACTGCGCCAATGCCTTGGCCGGCACCCCAGATATCTTTCCAGGCCTTGGCTCCAGTTGTCGCTTTGTCAAAATCCATTTTTGACGGATCTGCTTCGGGCAGATGCTCAGGGTCCATGCCGGCATTGACGATCGAACCCTTAAGGTAATTGCCATGAATGCCGGTAAAGTAGTTCGAGTAAACAATGTCGGAGGCGACGGATTTGGTGATCATCTCCTTGTATGCAACGCTGGCGCGCGCTTCATCAGTCGCGATGAAGGGCGAGCCGATATAGGCATAATCAGCGCCCATCGCTTGAGCGGCGAGGATGGATTTGCCGGTCGATATGGCCCCGGAAAGTAGCAATGGCCCGTCGAACCACTCACGAATTTCCTGCACCAACGCAAAAGGTGACAAGGTTCCGGCATGGCCGCCGGCGCCAGTCGCCACGGCAATTAGTCCGTCTGCACCTTTGCGTATCGCGCTGTTGGCGTGGCGATTGGTGATGATGTCATGCAAGACGATGCCACCCCAAGAGTGTACGGCAGTACTGACTTCTGGCACGGCGCCAAGTGAAGTGATGACAATCGGCGTCTTGTATTTCGCGCACATCATCAAATCCTGCTCAAGACGCGTGTTTGATCGATGGACGATTTGGTTCACCGCAAATGGGGCAGACTTGCGGTCCGGATTTGCAGCGTCATGAGCGGCAAGGGTTTCAGTGATTTCTGCGAGCCATTCATCAAGTTGCGAAACAGGACGGGCATTCAACGCGGGGAATGAGCCGACAACGCCAGCTTTACATTGGGCAATGACAAGAGCCGGGTTGGAAATGATGAACAAGGGGGCGGCAAAAACAGGCACACTCAAGCGGCCTTCCACAAGCGTCGAAAGCGTCATCTGTTCCTCCGGTTTGATGAATAACGTTTACGCAAACGTCAAACATTTTGGCTTGGATTTGACGCCTTTGCAAGAGTGCGGACATTCAACTCTGACAAAAAGGTGGCCTGATGGGCATCAGACTGTCTGGATGTCTGCAATTGACTAGATACGCAGCCTATATTCTGTGCTTTGCAGCGATATCGCTTTCGCTTATGAGGAACATGAGGGGACGGAAGCAAAACGGGCGTGGGATAATCCTGGCCTTGTCCCATATGAGGCGAGGCGGCATTGGATCCGATTGAAAAAGCCATAAGGAATGCATTGGAAAAGGGCGATGCTCTCGATCCGGCATTTCGCCAGCGCGTTTACGTCTCTGCCGAACATGCACTTGCGCGTTCATTGGCAGCGCATGTCGCCATGGCACCTGCCGACAAGCACGCCCGCATTGAAAAACTCCGCCGTATCGCTTCGCAAATCGAACTTGAATTTACACCTGCGACTGAACCGATGCTATCGCCTCAATTGGCTTCAATCGAGGAAAGCTGGCGGGTTCGGCCTGCGCCCCAACGTGCCCATCCAATAGGTCAACCACCTGTTCAAGCTGTAAACACAAAGAAAAATCTTCGTGAGGCCCCGGAAGACCTCGTCGGCGTTTCTGCAAAATCCAACAGGCGCCTGTCCCGGCTTTTCATATTCATAACCACTTTGGCTATCGTCATCATGCTCGGCTGGTTGTTTTGGACCTCCGGAATATTCGATAATCCGAAAGACAATGACGGCAATCCCACTGAAGTTGAAACTTCTGAATCATCCAATGACAACGCAGCTCCAAAACTTGGAACTGCTTCTGACGCAGAGGAAGGGTGGATATCGGTCTTCGCGCCATCGGATGCAGCCTCACTCGATTTGGCGGGAGGTTTATCAGCAGATTTGAAGGGATCTGGCCCCGGTGCCTATGTGCTTCTCACTGCACCCGAAGGACAATCGGGCAAGAGCGCCGCATCAATTGAAATCGGCCGTGGATTGCTGGAAAGTCTCCGGGGCAAAAAAGTTGTCTTTGATGTCAAGTCCAAGGCTGGCGATATTGCTGGTTCGCAAATGTCAGTCGCATGTGATTTGGCTGGCATGGGCGAATGCCAGCGCACGCGGTTCCAGTTGGAGAGCCAGTTAATGGATAATCTAGTGTCTGTTCAAATAGACGATATTGCGCCTGAAGCGTCGGGTGTGCTGACAATCAGCCCTTCCATCGAAGGTAAAGGTAGCTCGATCGAAATTCATTCAATTCGCGTACGAATTGCGGACGAATAGTTCAAGATTCGCGTTATCCGATTAGCGTTTTGAGACTGTCAACTGTATCTGCATCTCTTGGAAGCTTATCGAAACGAAGTCGGGAAACGCGGGGAAAACGAAGCGCAATTCCTGATTTATGCCGTGTTGAAAAACCGATTCCTTCAAACTCGATTTCAAATACCAGACCGTGCTCTGGTTCAGCTTTTACTGAACGGACCGGGCCAAAGCGGTCGATTGTGTTTTCCCGGACGTAGCGGTCAATTCCCGCAAGCTCCTCATCGGTGAAACCAGAGTAGGCTTTGCCGACAGGCAGTAAAATTGCACCGTCGTCCGACCAAGCTCCAAACGTAAAATCGGAATAGATGCCGGAGCGTTTGCCGTGGCCGCGCTGTGCGTACATCAGGACGACATCCGCAGTTAATGGCGTTTTTTTCCATTTGTACCAGAGACCGGCGGTTCGCCCTGCTTGGTAGGGCGCATCCTTGCGTTTCAGCATCACGCCTTCTATCGCCGGATCAGGCGGCACTTGTCGCAGGCTGTCCAAAGTTTCAAAATCTTCGAATTCAAAAGCCGAAGACACATCCACGTCCTGAACGCCAAGAGATGCGATCGCTTCAACGAGTTTGGCGCGGCGCACCACCGTTGATTGTGCTCGTAGATCAACACCGTTCAGAAACAAAAGATCATAAGCACGCAAGAAGACCGGATTGCTTGCCAAAAGCTTTGCTGTCGGCAGCTTGCGGTTCAATCTTTGCTGCAATTCATTGAATGTACCGGGGGAAAGAATGTTTGAGTCCTGCCTCCTGGCCAGAAGCTCGCCGTCTATTGCACCAATGAAACCCTCCGGCAAAACAACATCAGGAAAAGCCGATGTGATCTCCTCGCCGGACCGGCTATGGAGCCATGTTTGTCTGCCGTCACTTAGGGCCTGCACGCGTATGCCATCCCATTTCCACTCCGCAATGAAATCCAGGGGGCTCAGCTTGGCAATGTCGTCTGCGCCAAGCGGATGCGCGAGCATGAAACTGCGCCAGCGCGGACCTGAGCCCATCTCCGGTTTGGGGCCTTGATTGCCGAGCCATTGGAACAGTGAATCAAAGGGTGGCTTACCTGAATGCCAGATGTCCTCGATTTCCTCTTCGCTCTTTCCTGACATTTTTGACAGCGCTTGGCGGACAATACCCGCAGAAACGCCGACACGAAGTCCGCCTGTTGCCATCTTGATCAAGGCAAAGCGGGAAGAAGCGTCAAGACAGTCCAGAATATTCGCCAGAATTGTCGGGGCATCTGATCGACTTGAGGATTGAAGTATGGCTACGATTTCGGAAAGCGGCAGATCTTCGGCCGCTTTGTCTGTTGGCCAGCACAGGGATACTGTCTCGGCCAAATCGCCGACAAAGTCATATGAAAGGCCGAACAGAACAGGGTCTATCCGTTGCGAAATCAAAATCTTGAACAAGGCCGGTTTGACTGAAGGGAACGACAAGCGATCGGTCAGTGCCGCCAAAGCAAAGCCTCGGTCGGGATCAGGAACTTGTTGAAAATACTGCATGAGGAGCAGTATTTTACGGTTGCGCGAGGGCGCAAAAGTCAGAGCTTCGAGCAATTCGGCAAAGTGTTTCATGGATTAGTCGCCCTCGTCAGCGTAGCCGATCAGACGCAGGGGCCGGGATTTCAAGCCTTGCGATTGACACCAGTGGACGAGCGCATCTTCGCTACCGTGGGTGACCCATATTTCATCTGCGCCGCTATCGCGGATCGATTGTTGCAATTCTGGCCAATCACAATGGTCTGACAAGATCAATGGCAACTCGACGCCGGCGCGCTTGGCGCGCTGCCGGATGCGCATCCATCCGGAGGCGTAAGCAAATATTGGATCGACCATCCGGTTTACCCATTTTGTACCCATCGCAGAAGGTGGCCCGATAACGATGGAGCCTCCCTCGGCACGTCGTTTTCCAGCTTCCACTAGATTGGCAAGTTGGCCAAGGCGAACGCCGCAATTCTCGTAGTAACTGCAAATCGCTTCCATGCTTCCATGAAGCAGGATTTCATCCTCATGTCCGAGTTTCCGCAAAAGTGCGATGACCCGTTGCGCTTTTCCAAGCGAATAGGCACCAATGAAATGATCTGAAACCGGATTGGCTTTGAGGGATTGGAGCAGCTTTGAAATTTCAGCGTCAGGATCGGGATGAACAAACACTGGCAACCCAAAGGTTGCCTCGGTGATAAACAGGTCACAACGCACAGGTTCGAAAGACTGCGTCGTTGGGTCCGGTGTGCGCTTATAGTCGCCCGAAATACAAATCCTTTTACCGTCATATTCCAACAGGATTTGACACGAGCCAAGCACATGACCGGCAGGGTAGTAGGTCACCGAGACGCCGTTTATTGTCTGGCTCTGGCCGATGATTGCACATTGAAACGATCCGGCAGCCTCGTCGCCGAGTCGGATTTTCATGATGTCGCAGGTTTCCTTGGAGGCAAGCACGTTATGATGGCCGCTTCGGGCATGGTCGGAGTGTGCGTGTGTGATCAGCGCCTTGTCGACCGAAACATGTGGATCGATATAAAAATCGCCCGGCGCGCAATAAAGGCCGGAACTTGTCGGGTGAATTATATCCTCTGGCTTCATTCAACGGGTCCAAATTCAAAAACCGGTTGCGAGCCGGAGGCCTTGGCAGCATAGCATCGTTCGAAACGGAATCATGATGCAGAACAATCTGTCCTCTGGAAATCTGACTGCGGACAAACGTGCGGATTATGCTCGAATGTTGGGTGAAACCGGCGATTTTCAAGCAGCTGGTGAATTGATGCTGCAAGCTCTGGAACTCGCACCCGATTGGGTTGCTGGATGGTTCCAGGCGGGCGGTTATTTCGAGAAGGTTGGAAATACCAGCGCCGCGATTGCAGCGTTTGAACGAGTGCTCAATAAATCCCCGGCTGACCGGTTCGGCGCAGGCTTGAAGCTGGCGCATTTGCGGGGGGGAAACATCGCCGCACCACAGACTGCATATGTTGAAGCATTGTTTGATGACTACGCTGCAAAGTTTGACAAGTCGCTAGTCGAAACGCTTGGCTACCGCGTTCCCGAACTTCTGGCTGAAATGGTGGATCGCCACGGTTCAGGTCGCAATTTCGTTCACTGTATTGATCTTGGTTGCGGCACAGGCCTCATGGTGCAGGCCCTGGGTGACGCTGCCGAAATGTACACGGGTATAGACCTTTCAGCCGCAATGCTTGCGAAGGCGGCGCAGAAAAAGCTTTATCAAAAGCTGATCAAGGCCGATTTAGTTTTAGGGATGAGCGAGACCGGGTCAGCTGATTTGATCGTCGCGGCAGACGTGTTCATGTATTTCGGTTCTCTCGAGCCTGTTATTTCTGAAGTGAGGACACGTCTTGTCCCGAATGGCCTTTTTGTATTTTCCGTGGAATTATCAAGGGCCAACAGCGCGTATGAATTGCGACCATCCATGCGGCACGCGCACTCCGCGGAATATATCGGGCAGTGCCTTTCAGATTGCGGTTTCGAAACGCTGGAAACAAACATTGCGATTATTCGAATGGACGGCGCTGAGGCCATCGAAGGATTGCTGACAATCGTGAGAAAATTGAGCCCGCCGTTGAACGCAGATGGTTGATAAGGCACCGCCAAGCCACCTGCCAGATGCATTTCATCGCTGGTTCGCAGACCGTGGCTGGTCGCCGCGTCGCCACCAAATTGAACTCATTGAAAAAGCCGAGGCCGGTAGATCCACACTGCTGATAGCGCCGACCGGTGCCGGCAAAACGCTTGCCGGCTTTTTGCCTTCACTCGTTAGCTTGTCTCGCCGGGCGAAGAAGAAAATTGGCGAGCGCCCGCGCGGCATCCACACGATTTACATCTCGCCGCTGAAAGCGTTGGCTGTAGACATCGAACGCAATCTGGCAAGGCCGGTAATCGAAATGGCGCTTTCGATCAACATAGAGACCCGCACAGGCGATACGCCCATGCACAAACGCCAGCGGCAAAAGCTCGTGCCACCGGATATTCTGCTGACGACGCCAGAGCAGCTCGCACTGCTACTCGCTTCGCATGATGCGGCTGTGTTTTTCTCAGATCTCGAATTCGTCATACTCGATGAATTGCACTCGCTGGTCACTTCCAAACGTGGACATTTGCTGTCTCTTGGACTGGCCAGGCTCAACGCGCTTTGCCCCGATCTCAAGGCAATTGGCCTCTCTGCGACAGTTGCCGACCCTATCGAACTTTGCCGATGGCTGGTGCCGCAAAAAGGTGGCTCTCGCCAAGCCGAACTGGTGTCAATATCAGAAGGTGCGGCGCCGAATATTTCCATCCTCAAGACAAACGAGCGAATTCCGTGGGCCGGTCATTCGGCGCGTCACGCAATGAGCGAAATATATGATGAGATCGGCGACCATGCGACGACGCTTCTGTTCGTCAATACACGCAGCCAAGCGGAACTTTTGTTCCAGGAGCTTTGGCGTATCAACGACAAATCGCTGCCGATAGCACTCCACCACGGATCGCTCGATGCCTCACAGCGGCGCAAGGTCGAACAGGCGATGGCCGAAGACCGGCTGCGGGCTGTGGTAGCGACTTCCACACTCGATATGGGCATTGATTGGGGCAATGTTGATCTGGTGATCCATGTCGGCGCGCCAAAAGGTGCAAGCAGGCTCGCACAAAGAATCGGCCGCGCCAACCATCGTCTGGACGAGCCAAGCAAGGCAAGTCTCGTTCCGGCCAACTGCTTCGAAGTGCTCGAATGTCAGGCTGCAATTGATGCAAACTATGTCCATGCGCAGGACACGCCTCCTGTCGGGGCCGGTGCGCTTGACGTGCTGGCCCAGCATATTCTCGGCATGGCTTGCGCTGAACCGTTCGAGGCGGATGAATTGTATCTGGAAGTCATCTCTGCGCTTCCCTACGCATCGGTTGACCGCGACACGTTTGACAAGCTAATCGATTTCGTCGCCACCGGTGGCTATGCGCTCCGGG
>JANMEX010000329.1:0-7380 GCA_031377485.1 Phyllobacteriaceae bacterium | reverse complement strand
GTGCGCGGTTTCGCCGTCAAATTCTACACCGGCGAAGGCAATTGGGATTTGGTCGGCAACAACATACCGGTCTTTTTCATTCAAGACGCGATAAAGTTCCCCGATTTGATACATGCCGTCAAAATGGAATCAGATCGAGGTTATCCGCAGGCCGCGAGCGCACACGACACATTCTGGGACTTCATCAGCCTTATGCCGGAATCCACACATATGATCATGTGGGCCATGTCGGACCGGGCGATACCCCGCTCTTTGCGGATGATGGAGGGCTTCGGAGTCAACACATTCCGACTTGTGAACGAACGTGGGGAGGCAACGTTCGTCAAATTTCACTGGCGCCCCAGACTTGGTCTTCAAGCAACATTGTGGGACGAAGCTGTCAAAATTGCGGGAGCGGACCCCGATTACCACCGGCGCGACCTTCATGAGGCCATAGCCGCCGGCAACTTTCCCGAATGGGATTTCGGGGTTCAACTGCTGACTCAGACTGAAGCAGATGCTCTGCCTTTCGACATATTGGATGCAACCAAGGTCATTCCGGAAGAGATGGTGCCAATCAGATTTATAGGCAAGCTGGTCTTGAACAGAAACCCCGACAACTTTTTCGCTGAAACCGAACAGGTTGCGTTCTTGCCGACAAACATGCCATCCGGCATTGATGTTTCTGAAGATCCCTTGCTGCAGGGCAGATTGTTTTCCTACCAGGACACACAGTTGTCGCGTTTGGGTACGGTCAACTTTCACCAGATTCCCATCAATCAAGCGAAGGGCTGTCCTTTTCAAAACATGCAACGTGATGGGCACATGCAAACTCAGGTCTTCACGGGTCGTGCAAACTACGAGCCGAATAGCCTGGCTCAAACCGGCGAAGATGGTGGACCGCGGGAAGATCCGAAGGCCGGCTTCAACTCGTTCTCAACTCCCGTTGAGGGAGGCAAAGTACGCCTTCGCGCCGAGTCATTTGCTGACCACTATAGCCATGCCCGCATGTTCTACCGTTCCCAATCTGAAACCGAACAAGCACACATCGCCAGCGCGATCGTGTTCGAACTTTCAAAGGTAAAGCTTGAACATGTTCGGCTGCGCATTCTCGCCAACCTCATGAATGTGGATGACACATTGGCGTCAGGTGTTGCCAATGGTTTGAATATGCACCTTCCGGAACGTTCAGTACCGGCAGTCGAACCAGTTGACATGGATATGTCTTCCGCGCTGCGACTCATTGATAAATACCCTGCATCTCTCAAAGGACGCGCTGTGGGAATCCTCGTCACCGACGGCTCAGACGGTTCGCTCATCAAATCCCTGAAGGCGGCAGTCGAAGACGCTGGAGCGACCGTAACAATCATTGCGGCAAAAATTGGCGGGGTAAAGCTCAAGGATGGCACCATGCTGAAAGCCGGTGGTCAGCTGGCAGGAACGCCTTCGGTGTTGTTTGACGCTGTCGGACTTGTTCTGTCAGCAGACGGTTGCGCTAACCTTCTCAAAACTTCAGTGGCAGCTGATTTTGTACGCGATGCTTTTGGACACTTGAAGGCCATCGGATTTACAGACGAGGCAATGCCGCTTTTGGATAAAGCCGGAGTTGAACAAGATCACGGAACAATCAGGATTTCCGGAAAAAGCAGTGCGTTTCTGGATGCTGCAAGCACACGCCAGTGGGACAGAGAACCCAGAATACGCACGCTTTCATAGTCAATTCGTTTCATTCGGGGAGTGTTGAAAGGGTGTTCATCCACATCACTTTTCCGCCGAATGACAAATGCGCAAGGAACTCTTCATACAGTAAAATCATGTAGAGGATGCGTACTCTGGTCGCATCCTCCATGTCGATCAAGTCTCCTGGCTGCGGCTGACGCTTTTGGATGCTTCCCAAATGTACTGAGCGCGCATCATTCGCTTGACCGTTTACATAAAGGAGACCGACATGGCGTTAAACCCAAACCGACCAAGGACGACATAATTCCCTTGGAGACATCCTATTGGGACGCAATTAAAGCAAAGGATGGTGAGCGCACGTCTCAGCTTTCCGGCAAGATCAGTCTGGTGATTAGCGCCCATGGTGTCATCCGGATTGCAAAGAACGACATGGGTAAGATGACAGAGAACGGAAAGTGGACGCTTGAGTCCTTTTCGTTCGACGACGTTGAAGTGACAATCCCTTCGCCAGACGTCGCCATGATCGCTTATACTGTCATTCAGAAGGTCACCATGAACAGAAAGGCGCGGATCCTTCGCGCCGCCGACAGTTCACCCTGGATTCGTGGCGCGAACGGTTGGGGGTGCCACGCGCACAGCGAAACTTTCTTGAAGGACTAAAGCATAACCATGGCATAAGACATCTCTGAAATAGCCCGCGGGCCTATGTCACGAAGGATCGCGCGGCGATCGAAGCGCTAATCGCCAACGTTTTCCACTTCACTAGCCCGTTCGACAATGGCCTCAACAGCGAGAGCTATTTCGCGATTTGTTGGCCAAACAGCGAAAACGCCGAAGGATTCGAAATCATTCACATGATCGAGCATCGCGAACTGTTATTCGTTACCTATGAAGGTCGGAGTAAGAAATCGCGCTTTCGCAACACGGAAATACTTACGGTGCATGACGGCCAGATTGTCGAGGTCGAAGTTTAGTTTGGCTGGAACGTCCCGCATGAGGTACCGCGCGGGGAGCATCGTGATCCGAAATAGCGAGACCACTTGCGGAGGACCGAACGCGGGATGAGCCGAGGCTTCCACGCTCTTCATCGTTAATGGCTTTGTTCTCAAAGGTTCGACGATGACAAATTGAAAATCGAGGTGACCGATGACGTTTAGGGGCGAGGAAGCAATGCCCGTTCGCGGAAGTGCCCATGAAGCGCTCTCGATGTTTCTAGGTGTCTGGCGGGCAAAAGGCATTCTCACGGTGGTACCGGTCAATTGGGACCAGACCCGAAAGCAAATGGCTCACTTTGACAGCACACTGCCTTTGCGCACGAGCAGCGTTCGAGATTGACGGCGAATTGCTTAAAAAGCTGACGCGCTGCACCTGCTCGTTTTGCTCGAAGCGCGGGCATCTCTATGCCTTTTACATGCCCAGCCAACTCACCGTGACACAAGCAGATAGCAACGCGGTCTATCGCTGGAACTCGAAGAAAGTTGCGAACCACTTCTGCAGCGCGTGCTGGTGCGAACTCTACGCCGATACCCCGGCGTTTTAAGCAGACGGAAGCTGGGACGGCATGACACGCAAGATCGCCGTCAATGTGCGATTGTTTGACAATTTCGAAGCGGCAGACTCACCGGTGACTGTGATCGACGGCAAGAATTTGTCATAGGCGACTGACGGACTGAGTTGCTCAAAGCGCTGCGGCCCGCATTCTTTGAAACTTTGCCATCCGCGGCGAATTATACAAATGATCCTGTTTTGCTCGCGCCCTTTAAAGCAGTCAAACCATGACTTAGTCGAGTTTAATCATATCCCGTCGTTGGTGACCAACAATATGGTGGATAATTTTGGCGTGACGCTGCTCACCACGACTGTCATATTCACCGTGGCACTCGCCTTTACGTTCGCCGCATGGTTTGCCAAGGAACGGACCCTTTCATCCACACAGTGGTCACCACACGGCGTGAAGCCTACTATTGGCTCGACATCTTCTTCACTTTTGCCCTCGGCACAGCCGCAGGTGAATTCGTTGCCGAACGTTTCGGGCTTGGTTACATGGCTGTCAGTTGTCAGAACATTTGGCGCAATTGGCTGCTTGAATTAGCGGAGTGTCGGCCTCTTTGGTTGGTTGATGTTAGGCGGCGAATTTACGGTGTTGCAAGCGCCGCTGTGCGATTGTCTGTCGTTTCAACCTTTCTCGCTGTTTTATAATGTCTTGCGCACTCCAAGTAAGCATCTGCCGGTGTCACATTGGCCGGGCTCTCGTGGTAGCGGCATTGATTGCAGTGCTCGATGAAGGTTTCGATCTGACGTTCGAGATCGCCGGGCAGGAAGTAGTTTTCGAGTAGAATGCGGTTCTTGAGGGTTTGATGCCTACGCTCAATCTTGCCTTGAGTTTGCGGATGAAGCGGTGCGCCTCTCACGTGGCTCACGCCGTGGTCCCGATCCAGTCAGCCAGTTCACTTGCGATGTAAGACGGGCCATTGTCGCTGAGCAGCCTTGGCTTGTGCAGCACTCTGGCGCTGTCACAGCCAGATGCCTTGAGAGCCAGTTCCAAGGTGTCAGTGACATCCTCGGCCCGCATAGTCGTGCAGAGCTTCCATGCGATGATATAGCGCGAGAAGTCGTCAAGCACCGTCGACTGATATACCCATCCCCAGCCGATGATCTTGAAGTCATGTGAAGTCGGTATGCCACATCTGGTTGGCGCACGTGGTTTTGGTGTGGAACGCTTCAGCGACTTTGATCACCACAAAGACCGGGCTGGTGATGAGATCATGGGCCTTTAGCAGGCGATAGACCGTGGCTTCCGACACGAAGTAGTGCATCTCGTCGGTAAAGCGCACCGCCAGTTCCCGTGGGGACAGTTCAGATTGTTCCAGCGCCATCTCTTTGTCCGGCTCTGGATGTCGGGCTCAATGCGGTTCCAGACCCGGTTCGGTCGTGATGGCCGGTCGTTCAGCGCCTCTGGTCTGCCTTCACGATAGCGATCAGGCCATGGGTAGAAAGTCCGGCGCGCGATGCCCAACTGATCGAGCGTCTTCTTTGCCGGCAAGTGTGACTTTTCGATAATTTTGTTGTTCTCAAGCTTCTCGGATGCGGGATATCTCTTTCGTTGTCGCCCCAAGCTCTTGCCCTCCCGGTGATGCTTGCATCACCGGGAGGGCGCGATCATGCTTTTTTTAGCAGACGGTTTTCCAGTGTCAGGTCTGCCACAACCTCCTTCAGAGCACACGCTTCACGCCGCAGATCCTGAACCTCGCCAGCCAGCCGACGTTTCCCAGCTTCCAAAAACTCCTTCAACCACGTGTAATACAAGTTCTGCACAATACTTTCCTTGCGGCAAAGCTCAGCAATGCTGTCTTCGCCGCGCAGGCCTTCCAGAACAATCCGGATCTTGTCCTCGGATGAGAAGTGTCGCCGGGTGGCCCGGCGGATATCTTTGACAAAATGTTCGGCAAGCCGATTTCTGCCATGAGAGACGGCCTGCTGCCACCCAGTGGCAAGCAAGTCGAGATCGATACGGTAACAACTATATCTACGCACTGCGCTTCTTTTCAATACATTGAAACTTTGGCGGCAAGGACAACAGACGCAAATTCGAGCCAAAGATAGAGTCTGACGCGCGCGCGATCACTAGCGCCGGTGGACAATACGAATGCAAGAATTTCCAAGTCATTCAAGAAGACCTCAGCACCGTTTCTAACCGGGTGATCAGACGTAACGCTAGCCAGATACTGCGACATAAGGCGGCGAATCTCGGCGGTCATGCTTTCCGAGCCGTCGAATTCAGCAAGCAGGTATCCGACTAGGGCTATTGGATCGAAAGTATGCTTTTCCACATGAACATATAAGCATTTAGACTGATCGAGTGCAAAGCCCGTCATGACTCGAATAGGCATTGGCGCGGCGACCTTTCACCGGTGGCTGAATGATCCATCGATGAGGGTTCCCCGGCCTGTAAAGGCAAAAGGACGTCGATACTTTTCAAGTGCAATGGCTGACGCGTGGCTCGCGTCAACTAGGATCAGGAACGGATATTGAACCGCCCCGGGATTGACGGAGGCTAGTTGGGTTAAGTTAAGCGGCAATTTTGGTGGTGTTAATCATGGCGTGGCAGTTTTGTTCGGCCTCGGTTGACGGGATGTTGGCGACCGGCTCCAGCAGGTGCCTGCGATTGATCCAATCGACCCATTCCAATGTAGCGATCTCGACGGTTTCGAACGACCGCCATGGTCCGCGCCTCTGGATCATTTCAGCTTTCTAAAGACCGTTTATGGTATTGGCCAGTGCGTTATCATAGCTGTCTCCGGGACTTCCGACAGAAGGTTCGATGCCAGACTCGTTCAATCGTTCAGTATGTCTGATCGAAAGATATTGGCTGCCGCGATCCGTCTCGCGAACCAAGCTACTCCGATGTACTGGTCTCCTGTCATGGATGGCTTGCTCAAGCACATCGAGAACAGAACCGACATATGCTGTTCTGCTGGCGTGCCAACCAACAATGAAGCGGGCATAGACGTCGATTACAAACGCGACAAAGATCGAGCCATTGAAGGCGCTTTTGGTTCGATCCCAATGGCGAGCGCCTGAGCAAGTCGAGACGTATGACCTCGAAGTGCTCTTTGAAGACGCGGGCAATCTCAGTCTTCAAGAACAAATCCCTCGTCGCGCGTGCTGACAATCGCGATGGATCGTGTCGCCCTGCAACATGTTCGTGGTAAGTGGAAGGGGCAATCGCCAAAACCTTGCAAATCGACTCGATCCAATGGGTTGCGCGATGATCGTCAATAAACGCGATCATCTTTTGAACGCGCGGTCGAGTTCCGCAATCTTTGGGTTAACTACTGGCAAAATATGCCGATGCGTTGCGCAATATCTTATTGGCCTGCCACAATTCCCGGCTCTCGCGATCAAGAGCCTTCAGCCTGTCTGCCATGTCAGTGGGTATGCCGGCCCGCTTGCCGCTGTCCACGCTGGTGTTCCTCACCCAGTCGAAAAGCGTTTGCGGCACGCAGCCGATCTTCGTGGAAACTGATACGATAGCCGCCCATCGTAACCGGTAATCTCCTTCGTGATCCAACGCCATCTGCACCCCACAGGCACGGACTTCAGTTGAAAACTTATTCGTTGTCTTGCTCACGACATCTCCACTTCTCAAAAGTTGGAGTCTAAGGCAAACCAGGGGTGATTCACTGTGTCAAGCGGCGGACTTCAACGCGGAACTTTTGTCTTCCGCTACCGTTTTCTTCTCAGTCAGGGCAATTCCGCCCATTGGAGGAGAAAATTATGGTTGACCACATTCACAACAGCACTGCAACTGGCTTGTTTCTAGGGATTCGTCCAAAGCGTACTTGGCTGAAAACACTCAGGTTAGGTTTGAGTTTAACAGCAATATCGGCATCTACCTTAATGCTGACATCCATCTCCGGCCAGGCGGCAAATGCCTCACAAGTTTGCAACGAAGCCGGGCTGAGCGGCGCTGAATGCGCTTGTCAGATCGCGTTGGACACAGGCAGCCCGCGTGACCTGCGAAAGTTCCTCTTGGTTTATCCAGATGCTGATACCATCTGCAATGCGTCAGCCTCTACGCAGTCTCCGGTAACGAATTCGGGTTCGTCGGAAAGCGCAAGCTCGGGTGCAGGTTCAGGCGCAAGCTCGGGTGCGAGTTCCGGCGCAAGCTCGGGTGCAAGTTCCGGCGCAAGCTCAGGCGCCAGCTCAGGTGCCAGCTCC
>JANMEX010000314.1:0-8025 GCA_031377485.1 Phyllobacteriaceae bacterium | reverse complement strand
TTCATCACCGCTGTGCCGCGCGTGTCGGTGAGAAGTTCCGACTGATAGCCGATGAGGCCACGGGTGGGGGCGTAGAACACCAGACGCAAGCGATTGCCGCCGGATGGGCGAAGCTCGACCATTTCGGCCTTGCGCTCGTTCATCTTCTGCACAACGACGCCGGAATGTTCTTCATCAACGTCGATGACGACTTCTTCAATCGGCTCCAGCAATTCGCCGGTGGTCTCGTCTTTCTGGTAAACAACGCGGGGACGCGAGACGGCAAGTTCAAAGCCTTCGCGGCGCATCGTTTCGATCAGAACAGCGAGCTGCAATTCGCCGCGACCCGAAACGTAGAAAGAATCCTTGTCTTCCGCTTCCTCGATCTTCAGCGCGACATTGCCTTCAGCTTCGCGCATCAGGCGGTCGCGGATAACGCGGCTGGTGACCTTGTCGCCTTCGGTTCCGGCAAGCGGTGAATCATTGACGATGAAAGACATGGTAACCGTCGGCGGGTCAATCGGCTGCGCCTTCATCGGCTCGCTGACTTCCATGGCGCAGAACGTGTCTGCAACCGTGCCTTTGGAAAGACCGGCAATGGCGACGATGTCACCGGCAAAGCCTTCGTCGATGGCGGTGCGCTCAATGCCGCGGAACGCCAAAATCTTGGACACGCGGCCCTGTTCGATCAGCTTGCCGTCCTGACCGATAACCTTGAACTGCTGCGTCGGCTTGATGGAACCGGAATGGATGCGGCCTGTGATAATGCGACCAAGGAAAGGGTTGGCTTCCAAAATCGTGCCGATCATCGTGAACGGGCCCGGCGCAACGGTCGGCTCCGGTACATGCTTGAGCACCAGCTCAAACAGCGCCTTCATGCCCTCGTCCTGACGGCCATCCGGCGTGTTGGCCATCCAGCCATTGCGGCCCGAACCATACAAGAGCGGGAAATCAAGCTGGTCATCATTGGCATCGAGCGCTGCAAACAGGTCGAACACTTCGTTGACAACTTCGGTGACGCGTGAGTCGGGGCGATCCACCTTGTTGATGGCGACGATCGGCTTGAGGCCGAGCTTCAGCGCCTTGCCGACCACAAATTTGGTCTGCGGCATCGGGCCTTCAGCGGCATCGACGAGAACGATCACGCCGTCGACCATGGACAAAATACGTTCAACTTCACCGCCAAAGTCGGCATGGCCCGGCGTGTCAACAATGTTGATGCGGGTGTTGTCCCAGACAACCGACGTTGCCTTGGCCAGAATGGTGATGCCGCGCTCTTTTTCCAGATCGTTGCTGTCCATGACACGTTCTGCCACGCGCTGGTTGTCGCGGAAGGCGCCGGACTGCTGGAGAAGCTTGTCGACAAGAGTGGTTTTGCCATGGTCAACGTGCGCGATGATCGCGATGTTGCGGATTTTCATAAATCAAGACTCGGGAGGTTGATGGGCATCACCAAGTGCGGGACGCCGTTTTCGGTTGGCGCGCTCATACATGAGAATTGCGACAAACGGAAGAGCAAAGGCCGAATCAGCTGCAAGTCAGAATTTTTACGTGTTCAGCGCTTGGAGAGTGTCCCGAACACGCGGTCCCAAAATGCAGTGGTCACGCCAAAATTATGTTCGATGTCATGGTGATGCACCGCGTGTAGCCGGATCAGCTTCTTCATCCATGGCCAGCCGCCGCTGCCGACATTATGAACAATATAGTGCACGCTGACATAGGCGAGATATCCGCTCATCATGCCCGCCGACAGGGCTGATGCCCGCTCCAGACCTGCAAAGCCAAGCACAGGCAAGAATACCAGCAAGCCAAATGCCGCCAACGTAACAATTGTTGGTGTGCCAATCAGGTCATGCGGCGATTTATGATGGGCAAGATGCATGGCTGTGAAAAAAGGTACGTGATGAAACACGAAGCGGTGCATCAAATACTCAATCAGCGTCCAAGCCGCGTAGCCCAGTGCAAAAAGCACCACCAAATTCAAGAACGGGATATTTTCCCCGTTCCACACGGCTGCGCCGAGGCAGAATAGGATAGCGGGCGGGAAAACCAGAAAGTCGAAAAAGAAGAGCCGCCGCGCCCATGCCGGGCTGATCCGGCCCTGAAAGCCGAATTGTTCGTCGATAGCAAAGCGTCGCACCCGGGCAAAGCCGGTTTCCAGGATGTGCATAAAGGTGTCGCTTTCGCCGGAGCCAGTTGCATCACCACAACCCGGACAGTTCCGATGAGCGTCAAGTTTAGTCGCTCAACCAGGAGAAGTCCACAAAAACGCTGCTGCGGTATATACGCATGTTGAAATGCGATGATGGCGCTCTTGCCGGTTTGGCAGGCAAAAGCGCCGACAGGGCTTGCGTTAAACGATAATGAAGTCCGATGGGATCAAAAGGTCTGCGTCAATGTTACGCAGCGTCAGATGACTGGCTCCGAAATCGAGCACAGTGTCTGCACCAACCTGAAAGGCGTCCCAAAGCACATCGTTGAAATCCCAGACACTGGCGACGTCGAGCTTGATCTTGTCCTGACCGAAGGTGAAATCGGTGATGACATCGCTGCCGTACCCGTCGCTGAAAACAAATGTGTCGTAGCCTGCGCCACCGATCAATGTGTCATTGCCGGTGCCGCCATTGAGCACATCATTGTTGGCGCCGCCGTTCAGATAATCATTGCCCTGCTCGCCGATCAGCGTATCGTTACCCAGACCGCCGTAAATGGTGTCATAGTCAGAGCCGCCATTTAGCCAGTCGTTGCCAGTGCCGCCATCAAGCAAATCAACGCCAGTGCCACCGTAAAGCGTGTCACTGCCGGTTCCGCCGTAAAGCCGGTCATTGCCAATGCCGCCGGACATCCAGTCATTGCCAGCCCCGCCGGAAAGATAATCGTTGCCAGCATCGCCATAGAGAAAGTCATTGAGCGCCGTGCCGAAGATCGAGTCGTTGCCAGCCCCGCCGAATATGCGGACATTCTGCAAAAACGTGAAATCCGTGCCGTAAATGGCGTTGTTGTAGCTGTTGCCGTAAATCGTGATCATGGTGACCTCCAGACACGAGCAGACTGTCTGCTCTTGGAGACACAATGATGGGTTCAGGCTGAGCCGTTGCTGAACCGCTTGTTCATGCGGCGTTCATTCCGCGGCGATTTGCTTTCTGAACCGCTCGACGCTCCCGTCCCGATACAAAAGATTATACGTCTCGAACGGAATGATCTGCCCATTTGGCGTCACGAAATGAGTGCAGGAACGTTTGACGTTGCCAACGCAGAAGTTGAAGCGGTCCATGAAATCGATGATGACGATGCGGAAAATGTTCTCATAGGTTAACCCGTTCGGCACCGGCACCTGCGGCAGGCAGCATAAAAGATCGCCAAGGCGGGCGGAGACGTTCGGTTCGATGGTGGAGAGCGAGAACAGATCGAAGATTTTTTCCTTGAGCATCGGATAGCGTTCGAAGTTCACGGCGTTTGGCACATCGCGGATGATCTCGGACTTCGGGATCATGGCGGTAACCGGAAGGACGGTCTTGCCGGCGCGGATGCCGTAGCCGATCGAAATCGAGGTCGGGTTGCACGGCAGCGGGATCATGTCCGCCTCGCCGAAGATACCACTCTCATCGACGATGCGACGGCGGATTTCCGAGAGCAGGACGCGGTTTTTCTTCGGATCGAAGCCTTCATTGCGACCGGTATCTTGCAACGGCTGGAAGGTGACGCCGCGTACGCATTTGAACTCCAGCGCGTGGTCGATGATCGCCTTCATCTCATGGTCGTTGACGCCCTTCTTGACGGTGCAGACCAGCGTCGTCGAAATGCCGTTGGCTTCCAGCGCATCGAGCGCCTTACGGCGGATTTTCGACAAGTCCGCCCCGCGCAGATTGCGGATGGCATCGGGGTTGAGCGAATCGAACTGGAGGTAGATTTCCAGCCCCTTCTTGCGCGCCGCAAGTTCGGCGACGAAGGCCGGGTCGGAGGCGATGCGCAAGCCGTTGGTGTTAATCATCAAATGCCGGATCGGCCGCTCGCGCGCCATGTCGATGATGCGGACAATCTGCGGATGGATGGTCGGCTCGCCACCGGACAGCTGCAACAGGTCCGGCTCGCCTTCGGATTTGACCAGCGCATCCATCATGCGGCCGATGGTGGCCAAATCCTGATGTTTGGTGGATTTCTGGCTCGAGTCGGCAAAGCACACGGGACAGGTTAGATTGCAGGCCTCGTTGACCTCGATGATGGCAAGGCAGGAATGCTGCTCATGGTCCGGGCAAAGGCCGCAGTCATAGGGGCAACCAAAGTCGGTGCGGGTCTGCACATCGAGTGGCCGGTCGCCGGGCTTCAGCCATGACAATTGCGCCAGATAATAGGCGGCGTCATTGGAAATCAGCGTCTTCTGCACGCCATGCTCGCGGCAGCGCTTTTCGAAGAAGACCTCGTCGCCTGAGATCAGGATTTTGGCAGGCACCAGTTTCAGGCACGTCTCGCACATCGACTGCGTCTGGCCATGGAACAGGTAAGGCTTTGATTTGCGCGGGGCATGGGCGTTCACGGGCGGTTCCTTGCCTTGCGTATCAGCCAAATGCCCAGAGCACCGACGGCAAAGCTGGGGAGCCATAGCTGCCAAAGACCGTCGTTTCCTCTGCTCATCTCCGGGATCAGCAGCAGCATGAAGCCGGCGCTGCAAATGCCCGGAAGAAGGAGGATGATGCCGATGATGATCTGGAGTGCCTTCATGATTGCCTCAATAACGGGCTGCGTTGGCGTATAGCCGACGCAACAAGCGCCAGCCGGACCAGCCGATCGCAAAGCCTGCCGCCCACAACAGCGACATTTGTAACAGCGGGTTTACGGCACCGTCTTCCAACGGTGCCTGAATATGACCGCCCAGATAGCCCACAATGAACAAAAGCAAAGTCGCCACACTCCATAAGCCCGGCAGCAGCATGACCATACCGAGCAATCCCAGCAAAAACCGCTTCATTGTGATGCTGCTCCCGTTGGCGGTACCTTTGGCAGGAGGATGGCCGGCAGGCCGCCGAGCAGGAACGGCAGAACGCCCAAGAGCAATGCCACGCTCATGAATTGCAGATATTCAAATGTGGAATGCGTTTCGGCAGGCGAGATGGCTTGAAAGCGCCAGAGCAGAAACAGCGACGCCAGTGCCCCGAACCAACCAACGCCGCGGGTGAAGGCGCGAAGTCCCTGGCCCTTGTTGCCCCGCGCCAACAGCCAGAGGCCAAGACAGCCTGCATGGATACTCGGAACGGCGAAGGCGAGGAAGGCGACGTCGTAACCTTGATTGCCGGGGCTTGGCATGACGTTTTCAAGAAAGGCGGCGGCAAAATAGAACGTGCCGCAAAGTCCGGGGAACAACAGCAGGACGCCGACAATGGCAAGCAGCGGGTTCATGCAGCCTTCCTCCCTGAAGCGAGCATCACCAAGGCATAGCCGATCAGCGTCAGCGACAAAAGCTGAAAGACGGTCAGCGGCCCTGCGACAGCTGCGTAGGGTTTGAAGAATTCGAGCACGAACCGCTGCGCTCCGTAAAAGCCGACGGCGAGATAAAAGCCGTTGGCTTTCCAGTATGCATCGCCGCGCCTGACCATGGCGACGTAGACAAGTGCAAATGTCGTCATCATCAGGCTTTCATACAGCTGCACCGGATGGCGCGGGATAGTATCGCCGAAATCCCAGCCCCATGCGCTGCCCGTCGGGACGCCGTAGGTGAAATCTTCAAGCCCGGACAAAAAACAGCCAATGCGGCCAATGGCGATGCCGAGCGCCAGCGGCAGGGCATAGACTGCGCCGGTGCGTGCGGTTATGCCGTTGGCTTTCTTGTAGAATTCGATGGCGATAATCGCCCCCGCAAGCGCACCTTCGACCGAGCGCGCAAGACCCGGATGGCCAGACGCCCAGCCATTCAGCGTGCCGAACGCCCAAGCGCCAAGCCCCGCGCCAAACAGCACAGCGGCGAGGTAGCCGAAGCGCAATTCCTTGCCGACCGGATTTTTGGCAAACCATGTGCGGCGCAAGAAAAGAAGAGTGGCGGCGGCGCTTAGCCAGGCCAGCGCATCAAATGCCGTATGAATGAGAATGTGGCTGGCGGCAGTGTTCATGCTCAAGTGGAATCATGCCGCAATGGGCGTGTCAAACCGCCGTGATTATTTTGGTGTGTTCGACTGCAAGACTTCGGGCTTCACGGTCTGCATCAAAAACTCCGGCAAGTCCGCCTGAAGCGAGCCCGCTCATTTTGGCCATCACAGCCTCGACAATCTCCGCCATGGACAAAAACGGGATCTGCCCGGCGATAAACGCTTCAAGCGCCGCCTCTTTTGCGCCGTTTAGCACCGCACCCGAAACGCCGCCTTGCGCCATAGCTTCCCGCGCCAGCCGCAGCGCTGGAAAGCGCATCTCGTCCGGCGCCTCAAAATCGAGCCGCGCAAGCTTGGCAAAGTCCAGCCGTTCGACCGGCAGATGGCCGCGCTCCGGATGCTGCAACGCATAGCCGATGGCGACGCGCATGTCCGATGGACCAAGTTGGGCAAGGATTGAACCGTCATGATAGGCGACCATCGAATGGATGATGGATTGTGGATGGACAATAACCTCAATCTGTTCGGGCATGAGATGAAACAAATGTCTCGCCTCGATCATCTCCAGCGCCTTGTTGAACATCGAAGCTGAATCGATGGATATTTTGAGACCCATGGACCAATTCGGGTGGGCGCGTGCAGTTTCGACCGTTACGCCTGCCATTTGCTCGCGCGACCAGTTGCGAAAAGGTCCGCCGGATGCGGTGAGGATGACGCGCTCGACACCAGATGTCTGGTTGCGGTCCAACACTTGAAAAATCGCGTTGTGTTCCGAATCCACCGGCAGCAAAGTGCCGCCTGCCCGCTCTATCGCGTCCATGAACAGAAGGCCTGCCGATACGAGGCATTCCTTGTTGGCCAGCGCAATCGTGCCGCCGTTCGTTGCTGCGGCGAGTGTCGGTTCAAGACCTGCCATGCCAACGATGGCGGCCATGGTGATGTCGGTGGGGATGGCCGCGGCGTCGATCAGCGCCTGGCGGCCGGCGGCTGCCTTGATGCCCGTGCCGGACAGCGCCTCCTTCAAGGCTCCATACTGGCGCTCATCGGCGGTAACAGCGATTTTCGCGCCGTTTTGAATGGCTTGCTTGGCCAAAAGCGAGACGTTGGCCGAACCTGTCAGTGCCACGACTTCAAAAGCATCGCGCCCACCCATGTGCCGCACCACATCAAGCGTATTGACGCCGATGGAGCCGGTCGCGCCGAGGATGGAGAGGGTGCGGGGAGCCGATGTCAAAATGGGATTGCCTTGATTGCCCGATATACAAACGGCGGGAAATTCCCGCCGTTTGCAAGTTCAAAATTGTTGAGGAGCAATTACTCGGAAGCAGCTTCTGCCGGGGCTTCTTCTGCAGCAACTTCGGCCGGAGCCTCTGCAGCGGCCTTGGCGGCAGCGGCGGCTTCTGCAGCAGCGGCCTTCTCGGCTTCGGCGGCAGCAATCTTGGCGGCCTTTTCAGCCTCTTCCTTGGCCTTGGCGTCGGCGATCTTCTTCTCGGCCATGGCGATGCGTTCCTTGGCCTTGGTGCCAAGTTCGGCCTTCTTCGGGTTGACGCGGGCTTCGCGGGTGGCAACGCCTGCTTCTGCGAGGAAGCGCAGCACGCGGTCGGTCGGCTGGGCGCCCTTGGCAATCCAGTCCTTGGCCTTGTCGCCATCGATCACGACGCGGTCAGCCGAGCCCTTTTCGAGCATCGGGTTCCATTTGCCGATCTGTTCGATGAAACGGCCATCGCGCGGCGAGCGAGCGTCGGCGACGACGACATGGTAGTAAGGGCGCTTCTTGGAGCCGGCGCGGGCAAGGCGGATTTTCAGTGACATTGTTTTAGTCCTTTGGTTTTTTAAGGTTCAGGGTTTCGTCGCGGCCGTTTCGGCCTTGATCTGTTCGTGGTGGCGGATGACTTCGCGGATGATGAAGTTCAAAAACTTCTCCGCAAAATCGGGATCAAGCTGGGCGTCGTGTGCCAATTGGCGCAGA
>JANMEX010000307.1:0-4797 GCA_031377485.1 Phyllobacteriaceae bacterium | reverse complement strand
AATTTTCTCCTGCATTGTTCGTCGCACAAGGAAGGTACCGGCTGACACAAGGGCTTTTCCGGCAAGGCTCGTCTTGGACTGGAAGTACTCATTGCCGCGATCGCCGTGTTTGCCATCAGCCGGATCGGGGCGGCACCGTTTTCGACATCGCTTACGTTTCCTTTCCTGAAGAACTTCCTGCTTGATCTCGGCTGGTTCTTCATCCCGTTTGGCGCTTTCGTGATTGTCGGCGCGGGCAATGCAGTGAATTTGACCGACGGACTTGATGGGCTGGCAATTGTGCCGGTGATGATTGCTGCGGCGTCGTTCGGCATCATCGCCTACCTTTCCGGCAACGCGGTTTTTGCCAATTATCTGCAAATCCATTTTGTGCTTGGCACGGGCGAACTGGCCGTGGTGCTTGGCGCGGTGATTGGAGCCGGGCTCGGCTTTCTATGGTTCAACGCGCCACCTGCGGCCATTTTCATGGGCGACACAGGTTCTCTTGCGCTTGGCGGCCTGATCGGCACGGTGGCGGTCGCTACCAAGCATGAAATTGTGATGGGCATAGTCGGCGGACTTTTTGTCATGGAAGCAATGTCTGTGATCATTCAGGTTGGCTGGTTCAAGATGACTGGAAGGCGGGTCTTTCTGATGGCGCCGATCCACCATCATTTCGAAAAACTGGGCTGGACTGAAAGTCAGGTTGTTGTCCGGTTCTGGATCATTTCGGTAATTCTGGCGCTTATCGCCTTGTCCACCCTCAAGCTGCGGTAGGGGTAAAAATGATCCCTGCCACGACATTCAAAGGCAAAAGCGTCGCCCTGTTTGGCCTCGGCGGCTCTGGCCTTGCCACGGCTGAAGCGTTGAAAGCTGGCGGCGCAAATGTCGTGGCATGGGATGACAATCCGGGCAGTGTGGAGAACGCCAAGGCGCTTGGTATTGGAACGGGTGATCTGTCCAAGGCAGCCTGGTCCGGCTTTGATGCATTCGTGTTGTCGCCCGGCGTGCCGCTGACGCATCCGAAGCCGCATTGGACTGTAGAACTTGCACATGCGGCAAAGGTCGAGATCATCGGGGATGTTGAACTGTTTGCGCGCGAGCGGGCCAGACATGCACCCGATGCGCCGTTCATTGCGATTACCGGCACCAATGGCAAATCGACGACAACGGCGCTTATTGCGCATGTGCTGAAATCGGCCGGACGCGACACGCAGTTGGGCGGTAACATCGGCACGGCAGTGATGACGCTGGATGCGCCTGCGGCTGGCAAATTTTATGTGGTTGAGTGTTCATCTTACCAGATCGACCTTGCGCCTTCGATCCACCCGACTGCTGGCATCCTGCTGAACGTGACGCCCGATCATCTTGATCGTCATGGCGACATTGTGAACTACGCGGCAATCAAGGAGCGGCTGGTCGCCAAAAGCGATGTTGCCATCATTGGGCAAGACGATGCCTATTGTGTAGCTATTTCCGACCGCCTGGAAAAAGCCGGTCACAAAGTGATCCGTATTTCCAAAGATCGTACACTGGACGCCGGATTGTTTGCAGACGGCTCGCTGCTGGTTGAACGGGCCGGTGGCACTGCGCGAGTTGTGGCCGACCTTACGGGCATCGGTTCGCTCCGCGGCCAGCACAATGCGCAAAATGCGTTGGCGGCGTTTGCTGCGCTGCGCGCTGTCGGGTTGAGCGATGCTGAAATTAATGCCGGTTTCAAATCATTCCCCGGTCTTGCCCACCGGATGGAGCAAGTTGGACGGCTTGGAAAAGTGCTTTTCATCAATGACTCGAAGGCAACCAATGCGGAAGCTGCCGCGCCTGCGCTGTCGAGCTTTCCGCGCATATACTGGATTGCTGGCGGTCTGGCGAAAGAGGGCGGGATTGACGCGCTGACGGATTATTTCCCGCGCGTCGCCAAAGCCTACCTGATTGGCGAGGCAGCACCGCAATTTGGCGCGACAATTGGCACTCGCGCGCCGTTTGAAATTTCCGGCACTTTGGCGCAGGCAATTGAGCATGCAGCGCGTGACGCTGCACAAGATCAGGCAGATGAGCCGGTCGTTTTGCTCTCGCCTGCCTGTGCCTCGTTCGACCAGTTCAAGAATTTCGAAAAACGCGGCGCCGCCTTTCGCGACACCGTTATGGCCATTCCCGGCATCAAGCCCATGGGGGGATCAATCTGATGGTTTCACGCGCAGACCGCTCAAGTGTCGCCAAATGGTGGTGGACGATTGATCTTTATTTTCTCGGCGGATTTCTCGGCCTGATGGGGCTGGGCGTGATCCTGTCCTTCGCCGCAAGTCCTGCCGTAGCCGAGCGCATCGGTTTGCCGCCCTATCACTTTGTCGAACGGCAGGCGCTGTTCATGATCCCGGCATTCATTGCGATGATTGCGGTGTCATTTCTGGACGACAGGCAGGTGCGGCGGCTGGCCCTTTTGCAGCTTTCGGTGGCGATTTTGATGATGATTGCCGTGCTTTTTATCGGTGTTGAAGTCAAAGGGTCGCGGCGCTGGATTCAAATTGCCGGGATGACCATTCAGCCATCGGAATTCATGAAACCGGCGTTTGTGATCATCAGCGCATGGCTCTTTGCCGAGCGGGCACGGCATCCGGAAATTCCAGGGAATCTGATGGCAACAATCCTGTTTGGCATCGTCGGTGCACTGCTCGTGGCGCAGCCGGATTTAGGCCAGACAATGTTGACGACAGCGACTTGGGGCACGATGTTTTTCATGGCAGGCATGCCTTGGCTCTGGATTGTCTTGATGCTGGGCGTGGTGGCGTTCGGGGCGTTCGGCGCCTATACATTCTTCCCGCATGTGGCCGCACGCATTGACAAGTTTATGACTGGCGAAGGCGATACGTTTCAAATCGACACAGGCCGGGAAGCAATTATTCGCGGCGGATGGTTTGGGCAGGGGCCGGGCGAAGGCTCGGTCAAGCGCATTTTGCCTGACAGTCATACGGACTATATTTACTCGGTAGCGGCGGAAGAATTTGGCATTTTGTTCTGCATCGTGATCGCGTTGCTGTTTGCCTTTATCGTCATGCGCGGCTTGCGGTTTGCCTTGCGCGAGCGCGATGAGTTCACCCGCCTTGCGGTCGCGGGGCTGGTGGTGAGTTTCGGCTTTCAATCCATCATCAACATCGGCGTGAATCTGCAACTGCTTCCGGCAAAGGGTATGACATTGCCATTCATCTCCTATGGCGGCTCGTCGCTGGTGGCGATGGCGATTTCGATGGGTTTTGTCTTGGCGCTGACGCGAACCAAGCCGCGCTCCAATGTTGCAATCCAGCCGCGGCGGACCTCGCCCATGCTGGTTCCGGCCGAGTGATTATGAACAGGGTTGCGATCCTTTGCGCGGGCGGTACCGGTGGCCATGTTTTTCCGGCGGAATCGTTGGCGCATGAATTGAAGGCGCGAGGTTGGTCGGTGCATCTTGCCACCGACGAACGGGCTGAAAAGTTTGCAGGCAAGTTCCCGGCCGATGCAATACACGTCGTGCCGTCAGCGACACTTGAATCGAAAAATCCGATCGCGCTTTTGAAGACGGGTTTGAAACTCTATTCGGGGTTTCGTTCAGCGGGCAGCCTGATACGCAAGCTGAAGCCCGCCATCGTTGCGGGGTTTGGCGGCTATCCGACACTGCCGCCGGTTTATGCTGCAGTGCGGGCTGGCGTCCCAACGCTGATACATGAGCAGAACGCGGTAATGGGCCGCGCGAACGGTTTGTTGGCAAAGAGTGTAGATGCAATTGCGGGCGGCTTTTTGCCGGAGGCCGGCGCGACGTATCCAGAACGGACGCTGTTGACTGGCAACCCGGTTCGCCCACCGGTGCTGGAAGCGGCCAAGACCGCATATCACGCGCCGGACGCAGGCGCGTTCAATCTGCTGGTGTTTGGTGGAAGTCAGGGTGCGCAGTATTTCAGCCAATCCATCCCAGAGGCCATTGCGCTTTTGCCGGAGGGTTTGCGACATCGGCTGGTGCTGACGCAACAGGCGCGGCCTGAAGATGAAGCGGCGGTCAAGGCGGCCTATACGCAACTCAATGTCAAAGCAGAGGTTGCGCCGTTCTTTGGTGATATGGCGCAAAGGATTGCGGAAGCCCAATTTGTGATTTCCCGGGCCGGGGCTTCAACTGTTTCTGAACTGACAGTGATTGGCCGACCGTCGCTTTTGGTTCCCTATCCGTTTGCACTTGACCATGACCAGGCCGCAAATGCTGCGGCGCTGCTTGCGGCAGGCGGAGCAATGGTTGTGAAACAAGCTGACCTTTCGCCACAGAAAATTGCTGACATCATTGCTCAACTTGCTGCAAACCCCGATCATGCCGAACAAATGGCCGCGGCTGCGCGGGCAACAGCACTTCCCGATGCAACACTGTTGCTTGCGGACCTGACAGAGGCTATTGCCGCTGGCAAATCGGTTTCAGACTTCAAAAAGGGACTTCGTGCATGAAAAAGGGGCACGGCGCATGAAAAAGGGCTTGGCGCATGAATAAGGGACTTGGCGCATGAAAATGGCTCCTAACATCGGGCTGGTGCATTTTATCGGCATCGGTGGCATCGGCATGAGTGGCATTGCCGAAGTGCTGCACAATCTTGGATTCAAGGTCCAAGGGTCTGATCAGGCCGACAGCGCCAACTGCCAGCGGTTGCGCGACAATGGCATCGAATGTTTCATCGGTCACACTGCAGCGAATCTTGGTGCGGCTGATGTGGTTGTGGTTTCTACAGCGATCAAGAAAAGCAACCCGGAGCTCATGGCTGCGCGCGAGCGGCAGCTGCCAATCGTGCGGCGGGCGGAAATGCT
>JANMEX010000305.1:0-9806 GCA_031377485.1 Phyllobacteriaceae bacterium | reverse complement strand
AGTAAACAATCAACTTGCCGGCCTTCAACAGCATTTGATCCTGAACGACACTCACATTGCCGGTAAATTCAGCGACACCATCTTTCTCGCGCACATCAAGCCGGTCACTTTCGATTTGAATTGGCAGGTCATTCGACAGTTTCATTCCCGTAAGCGGCTCTGATGCTGCTTGTGCCCATGAGGCCACCGGGATTGCAGCCACAATCAACGCCAGTCCAACACCGAAAACACTGTTCTTCATGCTGGTCTCACTCTGTCTGTTGTGCATTTTGTCCGCCCCCGGCGGGATTCAATTTCTTTGGATCAATCATGAGCCGAACCCGCTTTTCAAAGACCAGCAGCTTGCCGCTCTCTGTAATCTTCATGGAGTCGGCTGTCAGATGCGATCCAATGGTTGTGATATCGACAGGTTCGGATGTGCTCAAGCCGTTTTTGCCAATATCGATCCGTGCAGATTTTAACACAGCACGCATACCATCACTGGTCGTCATCTCAATGCCTTTGGCAAGGTCCAATAGACTCTTGCTATTATCAAAAAAACCGCCGCCAGCCTTGAGCGTTGCTGTTGTGTCGATACCGAACGGCAAATCTGCAGTAATCTTTTCCAATTCCACCAAACCGTCTTTATTAACTTCTTGGTATGCGCGCTCAGCCATCATTTTGTAGGGCCGTTTGTCGCCAGTCATACCGTCAAGCTTCGGATTGGCCATCACGATGCGCCCGTCCGAAAGGCTCACGCTATCGGTGGAAACATCAACCGGTGCTGTGCCGCGAAAAAAGGTCGCCGCGCCAAAAAAACCCACCGACAAGAGTGCTGCAACAGGAATTGCATATTTTAGAAAGCGGACGCGGCGCGAATGCCGACCTGCCGAAGCAAACGCATCCTTGCCCCGACGGTTTGCCGACATTTGCAGACCTACTTTATTCGGCTGCGTGCGATCCGCCTTTACCATTCTTGCGTGCAATCTTTCATTGGATGTCGACAAGACTGGAATATGGTTACAAAAGCCTTTAGCGCAAGTGCAACCATGCCTCCTGTGTGCTTGTCACACAAAGATCCTCATGGTCTAAAGGCACTCCTTTACGGCAATTTGAGGATTAAGTCATGTCACAGGCAGCCGACAATTGGCTCGACCGGCGCGCACTTCGCCGCAAACTTGGCTTTTGGCGCATTGCGGCCATCCTGTTTGCACTTTTGTGCGGCCTGATCGGTTGGGTTGCCGCCAATGGTGGACTGAAGGCACAGAACACTGCGCCGCATATTGCCAAAATCCGCATAGATGGCACAATTTCCGAAGACGAAAAGTTGATGGCGCTGATTAAGAAGGTTGGCGAAAACGAGGCCGTCAAAGGTGTCATTTTGTCGATCGATTCACCTGGCGGCACAACGGCCGGCGGTGAAGCCATATATGAATCTGTACGCAAGCTTGCAGAAAAGAAGCCCGTCGTCGCTCAGGTTGGCACACTCGCCGCATCTGCCGGATATATGATCGCACTTGCCACGGATCATATAGTGGCCCGGAAATCCTCGATCGTCGGCTCAATCGGAGTGCTTTTCCAATATCCGGACATTTCGCAACTTCTTACAAATGCAGGGATCAAGGTCGAGGCAATCAAATCAAGTCCGATGAAAGCGGAGCCGAATTTCTTCAGCCCTGCGCGGGAAGACGCCAAAGCGATGATCGGCCGGATGATCTTCGACAGCTATGACTGGTTCGTTTCCATAGTTGACGAGCGCCGCCCCGAACTAGATCGCGCCCAGACACTGGCCTTGGCAGATGGCTCGGTGTTTACCGGTCGGCAGGCTTTGGCCAACAAGCTCGTAGATGGACTTGGCGGCGAAGACGTGGCCATCGAATGGCTAAAGACAAAAGGTGTTGACGACAAACTGGACGTCATCGAATGGGCACCGCAAGCTGAAACGGTTCCGTGGTGGCTTTCGTGGAAAATTTCTTCAATGATTATGAATATCATAGGCTCGAATAGCGTGAATTCGGGCTCAACGCTGCAATTTTTGCAAGAACGTTTGCTTGTCAATGGACTTGTGTCGCAATGGGACGTTGACTCTTCGCCCGCAGAGCGCGATTGAAAGCATTGAGAAAAATCGTGGCGTGGCAAAACACGCTTGAATACGGGTATTGACGCGAGGGACGCGCGACATGATCAAATCCGAGCTGGTGCAATTTATTGCCGACAGAAACCCGCACCTGTTTCAGCGGGATGTGGAAAACATCGTAAATTCGGTGTTTGAGGAAATATCGACAGCCCTTGCCGAAGGCAATCGTGTTGAATTGCGCGGTTTTGGCGCTTTTTCCGTTAAAAACCGACCCGCACGCGCCGGGCGCAATCCGAAAACTGGCGAATCGGTCAGCGTCGATGAAAAGTGGGTTCCGTTTTTCAAGACTGGCAAAGAACTGCGGGACCGGCTAAACGGCGCACTGTGACCGCCGTACACATGCGGTCCCGATAATACGTTTGAGGTGAGCGCATGTTCCGACGGTTTTTTTGGGTAGTCGTAATGATCCCTCTGGCAATCATCTTGATTGCCTTGTCAGTGGCGAACCGTAACATTGTGCCGTTCACCATCGATCCCTTCACGCCGGGCAACCCCACGCTGACATTTTCCGCGCCGCTTTTCATGTATCTGTTCGCAAGCCTTGCAGTTGGCCTCATTCTTGGCTCAGTAATTACTTGGCTGGCCCAAGGGCATTATCGCGTGAACGCACGCAGGGCGGCAGCAGAAGTCGTCGCATTGCGCAAAGAGGCACAAACCCGCGAAACTGCGATTCGGGCGAACCAGCCTGCTTTGTCAAACGGCTGAGCCAGATACCAAGTATGAAAGACCGAGGAAATCAGGGTAAACCGGCGCAAAACGCATCCCGTGACAATCGAAGAGACAAGCCCGGACGCAGTGAGCTTGCAATTAATCCTGCTCCTACTGCTGCGCTAAAGCCTTTGGCTCGTCGTGAAGGCGAACGGCCTACTGAGCGTTTGCCAATTATCCTTGAGACCAAACCCACAAAAGACTATGCGCTTATTGACAGCGGCAATGGTCGCAAACTGGAGCAATACGGCCCATATCGCATCGAACGCCCTGAAGGTCAGGCGATTTGGCTGCCGTCTTTGCCAAAATCTGACTGGGATAGGGCTGACGCAGTTTTTACCGGCAACACTGAGGAAGAGGGAATGGGCCGTTGGCTGTTTCCTAAAACCACACTTGGTGAAACCTGGAACACCCAACATGACGGCATGGCCTATCTTGGCCGCTTCACCTCGTTCCGCCACGTCGGTGTATTCCCCGAACAGGCTGCGCACTGGTCGTTCATGGAGACGCAGATCCGAGACGCCAATCGACCGGTGAAGGTCTTGAACTTGTTCGGCTATACAGGTGTGGCCTCCCTGATTGCTGCACGTGCGGGTGCGGAAGTAACCCATGTCGATGCTTCAAAAAAAGCAATCGGATGGGCGCGCGAAAATCAGGATGTGGCGCGTCTGACAAATAGGCCCATCCGGTGGATCATGGACGACGCCATGAAATTCGTACTTCGCGAGGAGCGCCGTGGGTCATCCTACGATATAATTCTGCTTGATCCTCCTGCATTCGGGCGCGGGCCGGGCGGAGAGGTTTGGCAATTGTTCGAACATTTGCCCGCAATGGTCGAAGCCTGCCGGGCAATTTTGTCTCCGAGGCCGTTGGCCATGGTGCTGACCGCCTATTCCATTCGCGCGTCGTTCTTTGCCATCCATGAACTGGTGCGTGACCGCTTCACCGGCATGGGGGGCACTGTCGAATCTGGCGAATTGATCTTGCGCGAACAATCTGCCGGGCGAGCCTTATCCACATCGCTCTTCTCGCGTTGGGTGCCGTCATGAACGAGGCGACGGGCCGCGTGGGCCAAGTCAAGGAAATCACTTCGCTCGCTAACCCGGTCGTTAAAGACATCAAGGCACTGGCGATGAAAAAGCATCGCGACGAATCCGGAACCTTTGTCGCCGAAGGCCTGAAGCTGGTCATCGATGCGCTTGACCAAGGCTGGAAATTGACGATTCTGGTCGTCGCGATGGCTTCCAGAGACAATGTGCTTGTACAAAAGACTGCTTCCCGTGCTGTTGCAAAAGGTGCACTGGTGCTGGAGGCGAACGAAAAAATCATCGGTGCGATCACCCGCCGTGACAATCCACAGGCTGTTATTGGCGTCTTCGAGCAGCGCTATGCGCAACTTTCGTCAATCAAGCCTGAAGCGGATAGGGTCTGGCTGGCGCTCGACCGGGTCCGCGATCCTGGCAATCTCGGTACAATTATCCGTACAGCAGATGCAGCCGGCGTTTCTGGCGTCATTCTGGTGGGCGACACAACAGATCCTTTCGCGCTGGAAACCGTACGAGCGACTATGGGCTCTATCTTTGCAGTCCCGGTTTACCGGATAGACGAGCAAGGATTTCTGACTTTCCGCAAAAGTTTCAAAGGTTTGGTTGTGGGAACGCACCTCAAAGGTTCTGTTGATTACCGGACGGTCGATTATTCAGGCAAGCCAGTTTTACTGGTGATGGGCAACGAACAAAGCGGCTTGACAGACCCGCTGGCCAAGGGGTGCGACAAACTCATTCGCATCCCGCAAGAGGGCAAAGCAGATTCACTCAATCTGGCGGTGGCCACGGGTGTGACCCTCTACGAGATTCGTCGCCATGCTCTGAAGCTTGGTGGAACGCAATGATGCGGTGGCCATTTCTGACTTCTCTTTCCATCATTTTGATCGCGCTCGACCAACTGGTCAAATGGTTAGTCGAAACAAATTTGCCCTTTCAGGAAGCTGTTGCTTTCATTCCCTTTATTTCTCTTTACCGGACCTGGAATCAGGGCATCGCTTTTTCGATGTTGTGGGGCCTCAATGATCTGGCGCTGATTGCCATTACCCTTGCCATTACCGGTTTTATTATCTGGCTCGCCAGCCGCACTCCGCCCGAAAAGATCGCTGCAAGGCTTGGTTTTGCGATGATTGTTGCCGGTGCAATCGGCAATTTGATTGACCGTTCAGTGTTCGGCCACGTCGTTGATTACATCCTTTTTCACACGGAAAGCTGGTCGTTTGCAGTGTTCAACCTGGCAGACGCGTTCATCTCTGTTGGCGCGGCTTTGATTGTTCTTCAAGAAGTCATCGACTGGCGTGCGTCCCGCACCTCCCAACGTGGACCAAAGCCGGATTGACAATTTCCGGCGGCGGTCTTCCTGTGATGGCTGCTCTCAGGAGGATAATATGCCATCTAATTTTCAAGCCATTCTGGTTTCCCGTGACGAAAACAAGAAGCAGTCCGTCGACATTGTCGAGATGCGCGACGACGCGTTGATGGAAGGCGATGTATTGGTCAAGGTTGACCACACAACGGTCAATTATAAGGATGGCTTGGCAATTACCGGCAAGGCACCAGTGGTGCGCCGTTGGCCGATGATCCCGGGTATTGATCTAGCCGGCACAGTAATGTCTTCAGTCAGCTCGGAATGGAGCGCTGGCGACAAGGTTGTACTCAATGGTTGGGGTGTTGGCGAAGTCCACTACGGCGCCTACGCAGGCCACGCGCGGTTGAAAGGCGACTGGCTGATCGCCCAGCCGCAAGGATTGACCGGCCATGATGCGATGGCCATTGGGACTGCTGGCTACACTGCAATGCTTTGTGTGATGGCGTTGGAAAAGCAGGGTGTGACCCCGGCTTCTGGTCCGATACTTGTAACCGGCGCGGCAGGTGGTGTCGGAACAGTTGCCATAGCCATACTTGCCAAACTCGGCTTCTATGTCATTGCCTCCACAGGGCGCCCGCAAGAGCAGTCATTCCTGGAGGGTTTGGGCGCGAAAGAGATCATTGATCGCGCTGAGCTTTCTGTTCCGGCAAAGCCACTTGGCAAGGAACGGTGGGCTGCCGCGATTGACACAGTCGGTTCCCACACCCTCGCCAACGTTTTGTCTATGACCAACTACGGTGGCACCGTCGCGGCTTGCGGTTTGGCACAAGGCATGGATTTGCCCGGTAGCGTTGCACCGTTCATTTTGCGAGCAGTAACTTTGCGGGGTGTTGAGTCTGTTTATGTTCCAAGGCCATACAGGGTCGAGGCATGGAAGCGGTTGGCGGCTGATTTGCCACTGAAAAAGCTTCAGGCCTTGTCCACGACAATTGGCTTTGAAGACCTGATTGCTGCTGGTCACGATATCGTGGAAGGCAAGGTGCGCGGGCGGTTAGTTGTTGATTACAAACAGTAATCGCAGCTTTTTCTCTGCTTTTCGTGAAGTTGCATAAAATTGTAATCAATCGCCAAAACCTTCCCTAATCCGGCAGTGTTATCGTTTTGCCATGGGAAAAGTGGGCATTACGGCAAAAATCATGAAATCTGGCGGGGAAATTGCGCAAACGCGTGGACACATTGCCGCAAGAACGTTTGCGGCAAAGATGGGTCGACGTTTTTCCGATCGCGCACCGGAATTGGCTATGGCCGCTGCTTCACTTTCAGGCGTGGCACTTGGCATCTGGATTTTGGCAACAGCGGAAGGCCTTTCCGCAGCTTTGACCGCAATCGCCGTTGTGCTGACTTTGACTGCCGCCGCGATGGCTATTTTGGCTGGCACCGGTTTTAAGCACGCCACATATGCTTTAAAGGACCTGAAGGTCGAAAACGAACGGATGGCTGATCGCTTGTGGGAAGCCTCGGAAGGCGAAGAGCGCGCATCGAGCCTTTTCGACCAATTGGGCGATCTTGTCGTAATCTGTGATGCGCGTCGGACGATCATCCACGCAAATGCGAGTTTTTGCGCCGCAACAGGCTATACGTTTGAAGAGATCAAAGGTCGAACTCTTCGTTCTGTTGGCGTTGATGTTCCACGGTCAAGAAATCGCAGTTCTTCGATGCCCGTAGATGTTCACATTGGTAATCGATGGTTTTCATGGATTGAACTCCCGACCGCCACTGGCCAAGATGGCAAGGCTTTTCGCGCTGTTGCGCGGGACATTCATCAACGCAAAGTCGGGGAGAAGCAGCTTATTGAGGCACGTGAGCGCGCCGAAGCGGCCAATCAAGCCAAATCCCGCTTCCTCGCTACCGTCAGCCATGAAATTCGCACGCCCCTGAACGGCATTAATGGCATGGCCAAGTTGCTTGCCGACACACGGCTTAGCGAAGAACAGCGGACTTATGTTCAAGCCGTCACTTCATCCGGCAACGCCTTGATGAATTTGATCGAAGACATGCTCGATTTTTCCAAAATTGAGACAGGCAAGTTTGATCTGAGGCCTGAAAATGTCGAACTACGCCCATTTTGTGAAAGTCTGGTGGAACTGGTTGCAGGCCGTGCCCATGGTAAAGGCATTGGCATCGCGACGCACATTGCGCCAGAGGTCCCCGCAACCATCGTTTCAGACCCCAACCGCTTACGCCAAAGCTTGCTGAATCTCCTTGGTAACGCTGTCAAGTTTACTGAAAACGGCGGAATTTCGCTCATCGTGACCCTCGCCAAGGGGGCAGTCTGTTTCACCGTCCGCGACAGCGGCAAAGGTATTCAGGCCTATGATATTGACCGGATATTCGAAGAATTTGAGCAAGTCGAAACAGGCACCACCCGCAGCCATGGCGGTGTCGGCCTTGGTTTGTCAATTACGCGCAAATTAGTCACAGCGCTTGGCGGAAATGTTTCGGTGGACAGTGAAGTCGGCAAGGGTTCAAGCTTTACCATTGACCTGCCAAACCTTTCGCCCGCCGCAATTTCTACCAAAGCAAAACTGGCAAATATTTCATGCAAGATCGTCATGGATTCGCAGATAGAGGCAGACGCTCTTGTCTCAACAATCGTTGCAAATGGTGGACGAGCGGAAAACTGGAATTTCCACAATAAGCCAAACGCCAATTCAATCCTTTTGATGGACCTTAAGTCTGCACGGAAATTTTCGAGCGAGTCAGGTCTGAACGCCTTCGCACGCAGGATTATATTGATTGAACCGGGGGAACGCGGCGATTTAGATGCATTCCGGTCTCTGGGCTTTGAATCATTTCTTGTGCGCCCGGTGCGCGGCGCAAGTTTGGTTCGGGTTCTTTCTGGCAAACCAAATGCCAAACGTGAGCCGCATGCGCAAGGTGGCGCAATGGAGCCAAAACTGGATCAATCGCGTAAGCTCTCGGTGTTGGTCGCAGAAGACAATGAGATCAATGCACTTTTGGTGAAATCGGCGCTGACCCGCGCAGGCCATAGCGTGACAGTGGTCGGCGACGGTCGCTCGGCCGTTGGCGAAGTTTTCAAACCGAGGCACATGCCTGATGTGGTTTTGATGGACCTTCACATGCCGATCATGGACGGGCTAGATGCAATTGCCGCCATCCGGACAGCCGAAGATGAGAAGGGGCGCAAACATGTTCCGATTCTTGCTTTGACTGCCGATGGTCAGCTTGAAATCGAACAGGCCGTTCGTGCTGTCGGTGGTGATGGCATGATAACCAAACCGGTTGATCCCGCCCGCCTTGTATTCTTGGTCGAGGAAGCGGCTGCCGCTTGATTTTTGACGCGTTTACGTCATGAAGTTGTAGCATTGCATTGCTACCAGCCACCCCGTAATTGATCTCCACGGGAGAGTGAAATGACAGTCGAGCCGCGCAGCCGTGAAACATTTTTCACTTCGCCTAACGTTCGCCCTGCACGCAGTTTTGGTGAATTGCCACTGCTTGGGCGCATCGCGAATTTGCAGGTTCGTTTGGCAGCGAACAATTTGGAAATTGAAGCCGCACAAGAATTGCGTCAGAGCGTGTTTGGTACGGATCTCGAACGTCATTCGAGCATCAGGGACGTCGACCATTTCGATGCTTTCTGCGATCATCTGATTGTACTCGATGCTGAAAATAGGAATCAGATTGTCGGCACGTACCGTCTGCTCCGCGAAGAAAAAGCGGTGAAAGCGGGCGGGTTTTATTCACAGGCAGAATTCGACATAGAAGCTTTGCGCGCCCGAAAGCCAGAACGCCGAGTGCTTGAATTGGGCCGTTCTTGCGTAATGCCGAATTACCGGACCAAGCGCACCGTTGAACTGTTGTGGCAAGGCATTTGGGCTTACTGCCGTGCCTGGAACATCGATACGATGTGCGGCTGTGCTTCATTTGCGGGCACAATTGCCGCCGCCCATGCCTTGCCTCTGTCTTTCCTGCACCACCATGCAGCGGCTATTGGTGAATGGAATGTCAGCGCACATGCTGACCTTCGCGTCGATATGGACATGATGCCAGTCGAAGCCGTTGACCTACGTTCAGCGCTTGCCGTTATGCCCCCGCTTATAAAGGGATATTTACGGATCGGCGCCAGGTTTGGGGACGGTGCGGTGGTTGACCATGCGTTTGGCACGACAGACGTCTTCGTGGTTTTGCCAGTCGAGCGAATTTCCAGTCGATATGTTGCGCACTACGGCGTCGATGCTGACCGCTTCATTTAAGACAGTACCTGTGGATAGCTAAAACCTGCTTGCGGGAAACCTGCACAGGCTGTTGATTGCTGCTAACAAGGCGCATGCGCGCACAGCAGGGATCACAGCTTGGAAAACGGGTTTCGCGGACAAGAATCTTACAATGCGGAGGAAGCGGCGAATTCCTCCGGCGCAGCGTTCCGCCCCACGCCCATGATGGAACAGTATATCGAGATCAAGGCGTCAAACCCGGACTCGCTGCTGTTTTACCGTATGGGCGACTTTTACGAATTGTTTTTCGATGACGCCGTCGAGGCATCCCGCGCCCTTGGCATAGCGCTGACCAAACGGGGCAAGCATCTTGGTGAAGACATCCCCATGTG
>JANMEX010000270.1:0-17321 GCA_031377485.1 Phyllobacteriaceae bacterium | reverse complement strand
GCTGCTCGGCGGCCGCGTGAACGAAACGCTCAGGTCCTACACCTACCTCTATCCGATGACCGGCTCGGTCTACCCGGATGAAGCCGAGGACAAGGACGACAACGTCTACAACAATCCGGACAAGGCCGCCGCCTGCGCGCTGGAGTATGTGAAACAGGGGTTCACCGCCGTCAAACTCGACCCCGCAGGGCCTTACACCGCCTTTGACGGCCATCAGCCGCGCCTGATTGACATTGACCTGTCCGCCCGCATGGTCAAAGCCATCCGCGAAGCTGTCGGCACAAAGTGCGACATCCTGTTCGGCACCCACGGCCAGTTCACAGCCTCGGGTGCCAAGCGCATGGCCCGTGCCATCGAACCCTATGATCCGCTGTGGTTCGAAGAGCCCGTCCCGCCGGACATGCCGGAAGTCATGGCCGAAGTCGCGCGCTTCACGTCGATCCCCGTCGCTACCGGTGAACGCCTCTGCACCAAGTGGGAGTTCGCCCGCGTCATCGAAAACCGCGCCGCCTCTATCCTGCAGCCTGACCTTGGTCGCTCAGGTGGCATACTGGAAACCAAAAAAATCGCCGCCATGGCCGAGGCCTACCACATTCAAGTGGCTCCGCACTGCTACTGCGGCCCCATCGTCGCCGCCGCCAACATCCAGCTCGCAGTCACGCTGCCAAACTTCCTGATCATCGAAGCGATCAAGACCTTAGACGGCTTCCACGGCGAACTTTTGCATAAGAAAATCGAATGGCAGGACGGTCACATCATCCCGTCTAAAGAGCCGGGCTTGGGTGTCGAGCTCAACGAAGCGGTCTGCGACGCCAATCCATGGACCGGCAACATCCTGCACTTGCAAATGATGCAGACGCCGCTGGTTTAGGCTTGGCCCACAAGGTTTGACTTGAGACAAGTTGCCATAAAAGCGGGAGCTGAACGGTTGCTGTGACAAGGAAGCCGGATCGCAAAACAATTCCTGGCCGCGAGACTGCCAAAACAGGATCGCGGCCAACTTTTGGCAAAGACCGTGGCGCTATGCGCCCTTGATCATCGTGCCTATGGCGAGAACGGCGTAGCCGATCGCCACAATCCATACGGATGCGACGGGGATACCGCTGATCACGCCGAGTGCGGCAAGCGCGCCAATGATCACGATCACGAGCGAAATGAGAAATACGACCATAGTGGGGGCGCTGAGGTTCATTTTGGTTCCCATGAATTGATTCGGGTATTCACATTAGCAGAGTATTTTGAAGTCCATACCGAAATGCACATGCAGAAATTGGCGAGAAGTATCTGCAATTCAAAGGCTTGAGTATCGACAAGCGGATTGGTGGAACTCGCGGATTTCGATTTCCGAGATGTTCTGGCCCCTACTCTGCCGCCAGCCTCACTGGCCCTTCGTTCGGCGCGCGCATATCGAACGCAACCCTTGCGTCAACAATACGTTGACGGTTCGTAATCGCCCACTGCGCAATGACGCCGAGTGGATCAGATAGCGAATGACCGAGCGTGGTCAGTTCATAATCCACACGCGGCGGAATTGTCGGGTAAACCGTGCGGGTAACGAACCCGTCGCGCTCCAGTGTTTTCAAGGTAAGTGTCAGCATTCGTTGGGAGATTCCGTCCACATCGCGCTTCAATTCAGAGAAGCGGCGCGGGCCATCGTTAAGGGCGCGCACGACCAGCACTGTCCACTTGTCACCAATCTGCGACAAGACTTCGTGGACTGCCATGCAATTGCCGGTTACATTTTTGGTGCTGTGTTTCAAAATTGTGCCTCCTTGCGGGGAATTTCCTGACCACTATTGTATGCATGGTTACGATGAGTAACAAGTATCAATATCGTAACCATATAACAATTTGAAACTGAAAGCCGCGCACCTTGAATGCGCTTGAAGGAAAACCCGATGTCAAACGTTCTCCTCGTACTCACCTCGCCGCGCGGCGAGTCCGTGTCGACCAAACTCGCAACCGAACTTGCCAACAAGATCACTGCCAAGTCCGGCGGCACCGTCACTGTGCGCGATGTCGCTTCCAAGCCGTTGCCGCATCTGGATGCCGAGCTGATTTCCGCCACTCGCTCCGGCAAGACCGATTTGACCGCCCATGAAAAGGCAGCCTTCGACCGCGCCATGGAAATTGTTGGCGAAGTGAAATCGGCCGACGTCATCGTCATTGGCGCCGCCCTGTTCAATTTCGGTCCGACCACGAACCTCAAGGGCTGGGTCGATCACCTTGCCGTTCCAGGTCAAACCTTCCGCTACACTGCAGAAGGTCCGGAAGGCCTCGTCAAGGGCAAGAAGGTTTATGTGGTCACCGCATCTGCCGGCACGTACGGCGACGGCCCGGGCGATTACCTCAAGCCATGGCTGACCTTCGCACTCGGCTTCATGGGCATGAGCGACGTAGAGGTCATCACTGTTGACAAGCTCGCCTATGGCCCGGAAGCCGCGGAAGCTGCCATCGGCAGCGCCAATGCCCGCATCGAAGCCATTGCTGCTTGATGTGTTAAACCCAGCCGGGCGGCTTGCCGCCCGGCATTTGACCTGGCTAAAATCCCGATCTTCAAAACAGACAGAACAGTAATAAAGCTGGGATGGAAAACACGATCAAACTCCCCGACGACAGCACCCGCCCGAATGCGCCAAAGATCGCGGGAGTCACGGACCAACAGCGGCGCAATGGCCGGCGTCTTGCGCTCTTCCACGAGATGCACCTGCGCGAATTGTCCCGCGTCAATCGCGCCATGAGCCAGGTTTTTGCAGGCGACGGCACTGCCGAAAGCCTGCTGACAACCATCACTTCGATGCAGATGGTCGCCAACATGCGCCAGTTCGGCAATCTCTGCGGCGCGACGTGCCAAATGCTGACCGGTCACCATTCCATCGAAGATCAATGGATTTTTCCTGCCTTGCACGGCTATACCGAAGGCCTGAACAAGGTGGTCGAACGGCTGCAATCCGAGCATCTGGTCATTCACGACCTGCTCGACAGTCTGGAAGCGGCCGCGGTCGCGTTGATCACTGATCCCGGCACCAAATCGGCAACAACCCTACGCGCAGAATTCAAGCGACTGGAAGCCTTTGTCACCTCACACTTTGGCTATGAGCAGACCGAGTTGGAAGAGGCGCTGGGGTTTTACAACATCGAGATTTGAACCGCTCAGCACATGACGCGGATTGCCTTTGGCAATATCTCAAACAGTGCCGGTATCTGGCCCGGCGACTCCCCGTCCACATCAATCAAGGCGCTGTTGACCTGCACATCGCCGGCAGGCTCGACCAACACCTTGCGTCCACGCAGGATCGTTACTTGGCGGTGGTTGCGGTGGCTGCCTGAATAGAGCAGCCTTAGATCCAGGATCAGCTTCCATTTTGCAGCACCGCGGAAGATAACGATGTCGAGCAACCCGTCGTCCGGCTCTGCATCGGGCGCAATCATCATGCCGCCGCCGAAATAGCGGCCGTTCGCTGCTGCGACCAGCGCAATCTTCGCTTCGATCGGCGCCATGTCATCAACCGTAATCCGGACGGTCTGAAATTGGTATTTCAAAAGCTCGCGCACGGTCTGCCACAAGAAAAGCATCTTGCCGGATGCGCGTTGTGAGCGGCGCGTCGCATTGACCGCAACTGCCGTCGGACCAGACAGGCCAAGACTCGAAATATTGATGAAATGCCGGTGCGCCTTGCGCCCGTCCATACCAACGAAACTCACACGACCGGCATCGATCAGGCGCGCAGTGCCGTGCAAAAGCCGCCGCACCGATTGCGCAGGCGTGCCGTCCAGCTTGAGCGTACGTGCCAAATCAGAGCCGGTGCCGCAGGGCAATATCCCGAGCGCCGCGGATGCCGTCGTCCCATGGCGCGTTCGCAATATGCCATCGGCGACTTCGCTAATGGTTCCATCGCCGCCTGCTGCTATGATCAACTCATAGCCGTCCCTAGCCATTGCCTCGGCCATGACAACGGCCTCATCGGGCCGTGTCGTCCGCCGCAAATCAAACTGCCCGATCTGGCGCTCAAGCTCCACCTCCAACAGCGGCCAATCTCTTGAAGCCCTTCCAGCCCCGGCGACAGGGTTGAGAATAACGCCCACCTTCATGACTGATTTCCGTATCGCCGGAAATTGAAGCAATCGATCACCTCACGCCTGACCATAGTGCGCCAGTGAATTGGCGTAGTAGAAAACCAGCCTCTCCTCGCCTTTTGAAATACGGAACACGCCATCAGCATCCTCTTCCACCAAGTGCCGCAGGGTGAACATCCGCAATCCCGCCGTCACCGCGTAGTCACGGTCAGAGCGCGGTACATGGACATGCACACCTTGCGCCTCCAGCCGGTCCATCAATCTGTCAACACCCGCCTTCAAAGACAACATATCAACGCCTTTTTCGCCTGCTTCCCGCAGTACATGCGCCACGAGCGACACCGGCATGGCCGGGACCACTTTGCCGATGCGGTCCATCAACTCGTCGCCCAGGCCCGCAATCACGGCAGTTTGCACTGCGTCGTCCAAGTCCTCAAAATGCGCAGCCCCTTTGGCCACGAGATACTCTTTCAGCGAAAGCGGATTGCCGAATGCCACGCAGGCATAGCCGAATTTGTGCCAGCGCCCCTTTAACCGTAGCCGAAAATTCCGCCACAAAAATGCAATCGTCTTGCCCGCCGTTGCATAAAACGGCTCTTTGGCAGGCGGGCCGTCAATTTCGGAAACAAGCGTACGATCTTCCAGAACACGGTCATAGTTGAGGCCCACCGGGATGAACACAACGTCGCGTCCGTGCAGATCAAACCCTTCGACAATGTAAGAGATCAGACCCAATTTTACTGGCCGCAGCTTCCCGTCGCGCGACAGGCCGCCTTCCGGAAACATAGCCTGCGTAACACCTGCCTGCGTCGCCATCTGCACGTAGCGGGCCAACACCTTGCGATAAAGCAAATTGCGCGACGAGCGGCGGATGAAATAGGCACCCATCGAGCGGATCAACATTTGCAGCACCGGTATGCGCGCCCACTCGCCAACGGCATAAGACAAAGCCGTCGCGGTCGAGGCCATATAAGTAACCAGAATATAGTCCATGTTGGACCGGTGGTTCATCACGAAGATGACCGTGGCATCGGTATCCATCGCTTCAAGAAGTGCCCGGTCAGCAAACGCGAGCCGCACCCGGTAAAGCGATGTCGAAACCCAGCGCGCCAGCCGCGCCCCGACTTTGAAATAGGTGTATGCCGAAAACGACGGCACGATTTCGCGGGCATAGCGCTCGGCATTTGCCATGGCCACGGCCACCGGCATTCCAGATTCCCGCGCAAACAATTCCGCTGCCACAATCACCTGTGGATCATGGGTCAGCCTGTCCACCAACACTTGCCGTGTTGTCATCTTGAACGGCCGGATTTTCAGCCGAAGGCGCGCGTTGAGTTCATCGATCGCCCGATTGGCGCGGCCGCGCAGATACCAACGGAATGCAGGCGTGAGCAACCGGTCAAACAGACCGGCAAGGGCCAAAATACCGGCCAGAACCACCAGCCATGTTGGCAGGGTAATTGTTGATGCCATCCCGTCCTCCCGTGCATGACCTTATGCATTTGGATGGCGCTTGCAACGGCTCAAACAAAAACACCCCTGCGGTTTCCCACAGAGGCGTTCAGAGCAAATGCTAGATGCAGATGCCTGGTCGCAAATTACATCTTTGCAACTTCAACAGCGGATGCTGCCTTGGTGGCGTCATCGAAGGTTACCTTAACCTTGGCGCCAGCAACGATACCGTCAACGGCAACGCCTTCAGCAAGGGTGAAAGCCGAATCGTCTTCGAGTGTCACGGTCTTGGTGGCTGCGTCGAATGCCTTCACAACACCTTCAACTTCACCGGCAAAAGCGGCGGCAGCGAAAGCAACGGATGCAACGAGCGTGGCGAGGATCTTCTTCATGGGATAACTCCATATTCTTCATTCGTGTCCGGTTCCGAGATCGTCTTGGGAGAAGTCGATTCCGCCGGACGGGGAGCCTCTTAGCCCATGGTTTTAAGCTAAGGCAAGTCACAAAAAATGAAATAATTCAACAATATCAATGACATGATTTTGCCCCATTTCAGTTCAGCCTGTCAGATTCGGCATGGATTTTGTGGCGAACTGGCGGCAAACCGATTGAATCGTGCCCCTTATTTAGGCATTGTCGATCACGCGCACGGGGCATATTCCCGGTTGTGCCTTCTGGATAAATATTTCTGCGCTGACCGCAAGCGCGCGCCGCTGCCAATTCATGCGCACCTTTCTTGGTTCGGTGCGCCAATTCTCAAAAGATTGGCGAATATTGTGCCTTGCCAGGCATTCAAGTAGCCTGAAAACCACATATAAAAATCGACTCCGGGAGCGGCGGCATGAAACTCTATTATTCTACAAACCTGAATCCGCGTGTCGCCGTAGCGGCTGTACGTTACCTGGAATCGCCCGTTGAATTCATCCGTGCCATGCCGCGTCATCCTGATCATCAGGAGGCGTTTCGGTCGATCAATCCGAACACGCTTGTTCCGGTGCTGGTCGAAGGCGCGCGCCGCCTTTGGGAAACTGATGCCATCGTCTGCCGCTTGTCAGCCCTTGCCGGTTCTGACTTCTGGCGGACTGGCGATGAACAGCCGGACATGATCATGTGGATCAGTTGGGGCACGCATCACCTCACCAAAGCCGCCGACCCGATTTACTTTGACCGGGTCGTTCTGCCTACATTTACAGACGAAACGCTGAACCCGAGATTGATCGAAAAATCCATGCGGGATTTTCGCGAGCACGCAAATGTGCTGGATGCGCTTCTCAAAGACCGGCAATGGTTGGTCGGCGAACGGCTTTCCTACGCGGATTTTCGCGTGGCAACTTCCCTTCCCTTTGCAGATGCGGCCGGCTTGCCGCTGGCAGAATTTCCCAATATTTCCCGCTGGCACGATCAATTGCTGACCATGAACGCATGGCGGGACCCATTTGAAGGCCTCAATGCCTAACGTTGCGGCACATCCAAAATCTGCCGAAAAAACAGGCGGATACTTTCTTTTATCGATGGAATTTCAGGCATCTTGACTCTTTTTGCAGCATGGGCAATTAGTGAATTCAGGAGTGCGCCTGCGCTGCCCTTCGTTTCTGGGAGGAGCAACGGGACTGTGCGCGGCGCACCCGGCTTACCTTTTCATTTTACGAGTTTTCTGCCTTGATTCAGCCACTGCGCTGATTCAACCTGTCCGCTCATGAAGAAAATGGAGACACTTCCATGGGCGACGTCATAAGTCTGAGTGATTGCCGCCAGAGCAGGCAGGACAAATGGCTTTCCGAGTTCAACGTGCTGATGAAGGCCCGCTTTTCCATCACGCATCTGGACGCAGGCTGGTCGCCACCCATCGTCGCGCAGCACTTCGCCTCCGGGCTTCCACCCCGTGAGTTCGTTGAACAATTCTCCAAACGTTTCGGACTTATGGAAAAGTGATGCGCAAGTTTGTGCTGGCAGTTCTCATGGCCTCTGTAACCTCGTTCCCTGCCAAAGCGGCAACAGTGGAAACAGTCGCGTCCGGTCTTGAAAATCCGTGGAGCCTCGCCTTTCTGCCGGATGGCGCAATGCTGGTGACCGAACGCCCCGGACGCCTGCGCATTGTACAGGACGGGGTTTTGTCTGATCCGATCGCCAACGTACCGGACGTTGTCGCAAAAAAGCAGGGCGGCTTGCTCGACGTGGCGCTGCACCCGGATTTCGCCAAGAACCGCCTGATCTATCTGACGTTTTCGGAAATGCGCGAGGCGGGGGCCAATGGAACATCCCTCGCCCGCGCGCGCCTGTCTGATGACAACAAAGCGCTCGAGAACGTGGAAATCATCTTTCGTCAGGAACCAGCCATCAAATCGGGCGCACATTTTGGCGGTCGCATTGCCTTTGCGCCAGACGGCAACCTGTTCGTAACGCTCGGCGAACGCTACTCGCAGCGCGACAGCGCACAGGACCTTGGCACCGATCTCGGCAAGGTCGTGCATCTGACAGATAGCGGCAAACCAGCGCCCGGCAATCCATTTATCGGCAAAGCAGGCGCACGGCCGGAAATCTGGTCCTACGGCCATCGCAATCCGCAGGGTGCGGCCATTGAACCCTCGACCGGCTTGCTCTGGACCGTCGAACATGGCGCGCAGGGCGGCGATGAAATCAACCGGCCGGAAGCAGGCAAAAACTACGGCTGGCCGGTAATCACCTACGGCCGCGATTATTCGGGCGAGAAAATCGGCGAAGGCACAGCCAAGGATGGCATGGAGCAACCGCTGCATTACTGGGACCCGTCCATCGCGCCATCGGGCCTCACCTTCTACAACGGAACCAAATATCCGGATTGGCAAGGCGACCTATTGGTCGGAGCTTTGGCAGGCATGAAGCTTGTCCGCCTTGACATCGAAAATGGCAAAGTTGTCGGCGAGGAGCCCATGCTTGAAGACCTCGGGGAGCGCATCCGCGATGTGCGAACAGGGCCGGACGGCGAGGTCTACCTGCTGACTGATAACCCTGAAGGCCGGATACTCAAGCTTATACGCTGAGGTTCACCGACCTGCCGGCGCTGTCCTTCTTAAAGGCCGAACAAGCCGTGAGCGCATCCTTGCGCGAATGGCAGAGGTTGACGTGGGTCAAGACAAGGTGAACAAAATAATGGATTGATCGCAAGGCCGGTTATTTTGAAAACCGCTGAGCTTTCACGTTTGACAACCCACGTGACGGATACCCTTAAAGCCCGATCAGGAGCCACGGCCCATGACTTCGCTGCACAAGCCATCGGAAATCGCCGAACTGGTCGAAAAGGCTGGCGTCGCCAAAGCCGCCGCTCCGCTTCATGCGCTGGTGCTCCTCTCTGTTCTGGCAGGAGCATTCATTGCCTTTGGCGGCGCGTTCTACACCATCGCGATGACCGGTGCAGACACCGGCTTTGGCGCGGCGCGCGTGCTTGGCGGATTGACCTTTTCCCTCGGTCTCATTCTGGTGGTGATCGGCGGCGCGGAACTTTTCACCGGCAACGCACTCATCGTCATGGCGTGGGTCGACAAGATGGTGACGACACAGGCCCTGCTGCGAAACTGGTCGATCGTCTGGTTTGGCAATCTTGTCGGCTCGCTTCTGATCGCCGCACTGATATCCAAAACCGGCCTGCTCAGCGGCCCCTTTGGCGAGACCGCAGCCAAGATCGCCACCGGCAAGCTTGCGCTCGGACCAATCGAAGTCTTCGCGCGCGCGATTTTATGCAATGCGCTCGTTTGCCTCGCCGTTTGGCTGTCGTTTGCCGCCACGGACGTTTCGGGCAAGATACTAGCCATCATCATGCCGATCACCGCCTTCGTCGCGCTCGGTCTGGAACACTCGATTGCCAACATGTATTTGCTGCCGGTCGGGCTTTATGCAGGTGCGCAAGGCACGGTCACCGGCGCTGCGATCAACATCTTGATCTCGACGGTTGGCAACATAATCGGCGGTGCGGGCGGCGTGGCTCTCGCCTACCGGTTCGCCTTCAAACCACAAATCTGAACGGCTCTATTTCATCGTCACCTTGTCACCGGCAACGGAAAGCGCAATCGGGCTTTTGGAAATGTTCGTCGCCTGCGCATTGACCTCCGCCAGCGTCACCGTATCGAGTTCAGCCAAATAGTCCTTCAAATCGGGAAGGCCATATTCCTGCGACGCCATCGATGCGGCAAACCCGGCCATCACCGGAGCACTTTCGAATGCGTTCAGGAATTGCGCCCGCACCGTGCGTCTAGCCGATTGAAACTCCTCGTCGGTGATCGGCTTGACTGCAAGATCAGCGATGATTTTCCGGATCTCGGCAATCGATTCCTCCGTATGGTCAGCCTGCACCGTGGTCGAGACAAACAGCAGCGAATTGTTGCGGTCTTTCTCGCCAGTCGATTGCGCGCTGATGCCGTAGGACCAGCCTTTTTCCTCGCGCAAAATCTTGTTCAGCCGGCTGTTTGCATCGCCGCCAAGCACCTGCACCGCAAGACCAAACGGCGTAGACTCCTTGCTGCCCTCGTCAGGCGCGGGAAGCGCCGCCAAAATCGCAGCCTGCGTCGCGCCGTCGACCTGCGTATCAATCCGCAGATCCTTCACCATCGGACCATTGTAACCATTGAAAGGCCCGGCATTGCCGGTGGCTTTCCAATTGGCAAAAGCCTTGTCGAGCGCGGCAACCACCTGATCTACCGGCAGGTTTGAAGCCACATGGAAAACCGTTTCATCAGGGCGCATCAGCTTTTGAAACAGCGCCTTGGCATCCTCGCTCTTCAGCGCTTTCAATGCCGCAATATCCGGCTCCCGCGCTTCGGGCGATCCCGCAGGATACATCGCCTCGATCAGCTTGCGCCCCGCCTGATAGTCCGGCATTTTCCGGGCGGAATCGACGGCATTTACCGTCTGGTCCAGCGCCGCCGTCCACTCTTTGTCGTCAAAGCGCGGGCGCAGCACCACATCAGCCAATTGCCCGACCAACGCATCCAGATTTTTCAACGGAGCCGTCGCAATGATTTGCGAATAATGGCTTTCCGCATTGCCGCGAATGGAAATGCCGTTTTCCCGGAACCGCACATTCAGCGCCGACAGCGGCAAATCGCCCGCCCCGCGCGAATCCACAGCCATTCCAAGCCGCGCCAGACCAACCGGTGCATCAACCTTGCCGCCCCGCGTGGAAATCGCAATTCCCACCTGCGCCAAATCTTCGATGTGATAGGCGATCAATGTTGCACCGCTGGCCAGCTTGCGGGTCTCCGTTTGCGGAAACACCACCGCTGCCGCATCGGTCGTTGCAATTTCCGGGATAACAACTTCGGGCCGCGCCGCAACCGTTTCAGCCGATGATGTGCCCGTGGAATCAGCAATTGCCGGCGGATACCCGGTGTTGCGCGCACCCGGTTCAACAACGGAAACTTGCACCGTGGCATCCGTGAAAGCACGCAGCGCCGCTGTCACTTCTTCAGCAGTCACAGTTTTGGCAATATCCACTTCGCCGCGCCAGGTGCGCGCATCGCCATTCAGCGCACTTTGCGCCAGTTGGATACCGAAACCGAGCGGCGAAGAAGGCACGCGGTCATAACCGGTTTCAAAGTCCGTCCGCACCACCTTCAGTGTTTCTTCCGAAATACCTTCAGTGCGCATCGCATCAAGCGCCGCGCGCAGCCCGGCTTCAAGCTTGTCCACGCTCACGCCCTGCGCACCATTGGCCGCGACGGTGAATATGCCGCCAAGCTGACGCCCGTCCCAATTCATGCCGGCCGACGAAGCGATGCCCTGCTGCACCACTAGCCGGTTTTCAAGTGACCCGGCCCCGACCGTCATGGCGGCTGCCAGCATGTCATTGATCACGGTTTGCCGGGAATAGCCCGCCGGTCCCGGCCAAGCCAAAGTAACCACAGGCGTTGCCACGGCATCGACAAATTTCAGCCGCTTCGGCGTCGCGGTCAACGCAACGGGAACAATCGCCTTGGGTTTCTCGACCTTCGGTACCAGACCAAATGTCTGGTCAATCAGCGCTTTGGTCTTTTCGAGATCAAAGCTGCCGGTCACGGTAACAATGGCGTTCGAAGGTACATAATTTACGCGGTGAAACGCCACCACATCATCAAGCTTGGCCGCAGCCAGGTCAGCAATCGAACCAATGGTGGCATGGGCATAAGGATGGCCCGCCGGATACAATGACGAAGGGGCCTGCTCGCTTGCCGCGCCACCGGGCTGGTCCAGCACATTCTGGCGCATTTCGTTCAGAACAATCGCCCGCTGATTGTCCAGATCCTCTTGGGACACCGCGTTTGCAAGGTTGGCCATGCGGTCAGCATCTAGCCGCAGAAATACCGGCAAAGCCTCTTTTGGCCCGGTCAGATAGTAGGTGGTCGTGTCTTCCTGCGTGAACGCATTGTTCTCGCCGCCAATGCCCGAAACCACCTTGTCAAAATCCGGCACAGCCTTGGTGCCCTCAAACATCAGATGCTCAAACAAATGCGCAAACCCGCTGCGCCCCGGCGCCTCATTGGCCGAACCGACATCATACTGCGTCACCAACGCCACGGACTGCGCGGTCCTGGATGGCGCGAGCACAACGGTCAATCCGTTGGCGAGCGTGTATTGGGTGACGTTCGGATCAATCGATTCTTGCGCTATCGCGGACGCGCAAGGAAAGGACAAAAAGGCGCTGGCGGCAACACCGCGAAAACCGGTTGAAAAAAGCGACGCCTTGAAATTTGACATGGATAATCCCTGGATATGACGGCGTGCGATGTGTGCGCCGACAACGGTTAAATTGCGGCAAAGCCTGAGGTTGAACAAAGCTTGCGCTGATATTTCCGGAATGGCCGTTTCAGGTGCCAACATACGCAAAAACGCCGAAGTCCAACCCCGGCGTCTTTGCAATTCATGCTGTGGCTTCACTCAAGCCGCGCGCTTGGGCAAGGTCCATCCCGGACGGGGGAAATGACAGGTATAGCCATTTGGATAGCGTTCCAGATAATCCTGATGTTCGGGCTCGGCTAGCCAGAAAGGTCCGGCAGGCGCAACTTCAGTCACCACCTTCCCGGGCCAAAGCCCCGAAGCGTCGACATCCTTGATCGTCTCAAGCGCAGTTTGATGCTGGTTTTCATCCATGTAAAATATCGCCGACCGATAGGCCGTCCCGACATCATTTCCCTGTCGGTTCTTGGTGCTGGGGTCATGAATTTGGAAAAACAATTCCAGCAATTCGCGGAAGCTGGTCTTGGCCGGATCAAAAGTAATCTCGATTGCCTCGGCATGAGTGCCATGATTGCGGTAAGTCGCATTGGCAACATCACCGCCGGAATAGCCAACCCGCGTCGAAACCACCCCTGGCCTGCGCCGTATCAAATCCTGCATCCCCCAAAAACAACCACCGGCGAGAAGTGCGGTCTGTGTCGTCATGCTTGAACTCCTTGATGATTGGTTATCGGATACCAGCCATGTTGGGTGCGGGATGTGTGAAGGCAAGGCTGGAGAGGGTAAACTGTTGGTGATGCACAGGTGAATCTCAACAGTTTCAGGCCAACGGGCGCACCGGTTATTCAGGATATCTTGCAACCTGGCTGTCTTGCGCGATTTGATACGGTTGCGTTGAAAATTCAAATTTGCCTGCATTAGAAATATCTAAATAATACGAAAATAATTCCATTGTTGCGTGCACTATGTTAAAATCTACTCACCTTAAGAAATACATATCGTCAAAATTGCATACATCCGCGGGAAGTTTTTTTGAAATAAAAAGGAATGAGTTAATATATGTCAATCAGAAAAAACAAAGTAGCGGAAGAAATCGCTTTTATTGATTCAATATTACTATCAATTGAAGCATGTCTTACCGGATATGATATATTTGTTGTTCTGAAGGTTCTTTTAAAATCATATAAATTTGATTATTTTATGATTTCAAAATTTGAAAATCCAAAGAAATATAACACAAATTTTAACATACTAATCACGAATTGGTCTTCAGAATATTTGATGGAATTTAGCAAAAAAATTATTTTGACTGAAAATAAGATGATTGCCTCGTTTTTGAGTGCCAGAAAATCTAAGTATATAGATTTTGAACCTTTATATTTTCAAGAAAATGATGAAGAATCAAAAAATATCATAGAATTTTTAATAAAAAATAATCGAAAATCAATGGCAATGATACCGGTTAAGTCAAATAGCGGCGTATCGGGGGTAATTACATTTACAAAAAACGAGAAATCTGAAGATACGGCCGCCCTTATTGAACTTACTTATTTTGCACAGCTCATTTTCGAAAAACTTTTAGTTGTCGGATCCGCTTCGGCAATCGTGGAATGTCCATTGATTGAGCGAGAAATACAATTTTTGCGATTATTAGCAGATGGTATTGCACTCAAAAAAATCGCTGAGTCGATGGAAATTTCGGTTCACACGGTCAGCTACCATTTAAATAATGCAGAAAAAAACTAAATGCCAAAAGTAAACTCCACCTGCTTGCAACCGCACTGCGGAGTGATTGGATTGATTAGGATTACATATATTTGTAATTAATGACTTATATTTTGGCTCCTAGCGAATTCAACAGTGCCTGGAAACAGTGAATTGAAGGCATTTAACAGAGACACTTTTTGAACGTCCGAAGCCGACATTGAAAACAAGAACGACACCCCTGTTGTCGTAGGAGTTTGAAATGTCACAATTGAGAAATTTGTTTCACGAGGTTCGAAAGTCACGTTCGGGTGCAGCGGCAGTTGAATTTGCAATTGTCGCGCCTGTTTTCTTGCTCATTCTTTTTGGAATGATCGCCTTTGGTCTTTATCTCGGTACAGCTCACTCCGTTGAGGAGCTTGCTGCCGGCGCAGCCAGAGTGGCTGTCGCAGGCGTCAACACAGATGAACGCATGAAGCTCGCCCGCTCCTACATTGCGCGAAATGCCGGCCAATACACGTTGATCAACAATGATCGCATCAAGGCAAGCGTCTCAGACAATGCTTTTGACAAAACCCAGTTCATTGTCCGCATTGAATATGATGCAAGCCAGCTGCCAATCTACAAATTGTACAGCGGCTTGCCCATCCTCAACAGCATCATTGTCAGAACCTCAACAATTCAGATCGGTGGTGTATGATGAACGTCATCTCCGGGATGTTGAAGACGGGCGGTTCACATTTTGCTTCGGACAAAAACGGCGGCATCGCCATAATGTCAGCTTTTGTCATCTCGTTGTCTGTGACCTTGGCCGCATTGAGCGTAGATACAATCTCGGTCTTTTTGGAGAAGCGCAAACTACAGTCCGTTACAGATCTGGCAGCAATCATCGCGGCTCAAGATCCGACTAAAGCCGATGAATTGGCATTGAAAATATTCCGTCAGAATGGTTTTCCAAATGCCGTGGTCGCCACAGCGCTTTTTTCCAACACGCCATCATACAGTCAAACATCAACCACCGGCGGCGGATCGACGATCAAGCCTGTGTATATTACAATCACGAAAGGCGCTTATAGTGCTGACCCAACGATTGATCCGGAAGGTAGATTTGTTGTGTCCAGCGCCGATATTAATGCCGTGAAAGTTGCCGCAAGTGCTGGCGCCACGCTGTATTTCGGTGCCGGCTTGGTTAAAGCGCCGGTTCTCCATTCGATCGGAATTGCATCGGCCTCCGACAAAGCGGCAATTGCAATCGGAACGCGCCTCGCCTCGCTGAACGGCGGTGTGATCAATTCCGTTCTGAGCGCCCTGTTCGGCACATCGGTTTCACTCAGCGTGGCTGACTATAATTCACTCGCCAGCGCAAGCGTTTCCGTCATGCCCTTTCTGGATGCCCTTGCAACTGAGTTGCACTTGCAAGCGTTAACTTATGATCAGTTGCTCAATTCCGACGTCACCTTTGGCGAGTTGATGAATGTGCTCGGCTCAATGAACACGGTGACATCATCCTTGAATTGGCAATTGTCTCACATCGGCGACCGTGGTGCGGCAAAAAGCCAAAATGTCGATCTTAAAAAGCTCTTTGGAATAGGCAATCTCGGTCAGCTGAATGTCGGCGGTGGAGACGCCGCATTTGAAAGCCGAATTGGCGTCCTCAATCTGATGAATGCCGCTCTGGCGTTAGCCAATGAAGACCATCAGGTTGAATTCAAACTGATCCAGAGCCTTCCTGGCATTGCCGAGATCGAAGCCCACCTTGCCATTGGCGAAAAAATGCAGACTGCGCCATTTTTCTCAATCGGGCCCGAAGGAACCATCGTGAGGACCGCGCAGATTCGCCTGCTCTTGAACGCAAAATTGCTCGGCTCTGCGAGTTTGGCCGGACTTGCCATAAACCTGCCTCTTTACGTCGAGTCGGCATACGGCGAAGCCAGAATTCAAGATATCGCTTGCACTGCCACTTATCCGGTCACCGGGAAAGTCGAGACAGCCGTCAAGCCAGGCCTCGCATCTCTTGCAATAGCCACAATGGACAGCAACGACTTCGGTGACTTTAACTCTCGTGTCACCTTGAAAAAAGCAACGATGGTCAGCGCCCCCCTGGTCAAGATCAGCGCACTTGGTAAAGTCGAAATAACGAACATAAATGAAACAAAGCTGCAGTTTACGCAAAGCGATATTCCAAACCGGACCGTCAAATCCGTATCAACACGCGACTTTCTGGCGACTGCATTGCAGTCACTGTTGAGCAACCTCGAAACTGAAGTCACCGTCGGTGGCCTTTCCCTGATCTCGTCAAAACTGTTTTCCAGTGCCTTGATATCTCAGATAACGTCTGTAGCCGGTACACTTGATAGCGTTGTCGCAACGACATTGGACACCATCGGTATCAAAGTTGGCGAAGCCGATGTCATGTTGACCGGCCTCGATTGTGGAAGCTCCGTGTTGGTCCAGTAGCAAAAGCAGCCCGCCCCCACTGCACCCTTGGCATCAAAATGTGCCGAGGGTGTTTTTTTGCCTTGCTCGCATACAGAACTGCTCCCTCCTGACACCTCCCGTCAGCACCCGCCATTTCCTGCCCTTCCATTTCAGCCAGACTCTCTCCATATTCCAGTCATGCCCAATACCCCCAAGAAAACCACTGGCTTCGAAGAGTCGCCGCAGGCCGAGTTTGAAGGCGCGCCTTACACAGGCAACGTCACCGACTGGGTGCGCGAGCTCGAGCAGCAGGCGGCCAAAGAGTCGCGTAAGGCGGAGACACGAGAAATCCGCTCGAAAGCCGGCACGCACCGCGTCACCGTCGAGCGCAAGGCACAGGCGGCCGTTCCCGTCGATCCAAACGACGCCATCCGCGCCGCCAACATCAAGAAGGCAACCAGCGGCGCCAAGGGGCCCGCCAGCGCCGAGCGTAGCGAGAAGCTTAAAGGCGGGACAACAAATACCAGCGCAAAGACTTCCCGCGGCACCAGCATCGGCGCATCCTCCGATCCGAAAACCCGCGCCGCAGCCGGCCTGAATCCCATTGCCGGTCTCGAAATTTCGCTCGAAGAGGCCGAAAAGCTCGGCCCCAACGGCGTCACCGCGACCGTTGAAGCTCTGTCCGCCCTGATCGAATCCGGCAATCCGCTGTTCTAGAATGGCAAGATGTGGGAGCCGCACCGTCCGCAACGCCCGGAGAAATCCGAAGGCGGCGTCCGCTTCGAAATGGTCACGGATTTCACCCCCTCCGGCGACCAGCCGACTGCCATCAAGGATCTCGTCGAAGGCATCACCAACGACGACCGCACGCAGGTGCTGCTCGGCGTCACCGGTTCGGGCAAGACGTTCACCGCCGCGCAAGTCATTCAGGCGACCCAGCGCCCCGCGCTGATCCTCGCGCCCAACAAAACCCTCGCCGCCCAGCT
>JANMEX010000206.1:0-4532 GCA_031377485.1 Phyllobacteriaceae bacterium | reverse complement strand
GCTGAAGGCGGCCAGCCAAGTCAAGTTCGAGTAAAACCAAATAAATTTGGGCCGGTGTTGCGCCGGTAAAGACGATTAGTTCGTCGACGGCTACCGGTGTCGGCCCAAGTGCATCGACAATTCTCCGGCGCTCGCTATCGCTTGGCTCCGGTTGTTCCAGTTCGTCGCGCATCGGCTCTTCCATGGACGGCAGGGCAGCCATTGGCTTGCGGGTCAAGGGCGCAAGCGAATCCAGCACATCGCGTGCGTTGGTAACCAGCGTCGCACCATTCTTGATGAGATTGTTGGTACCTTCACAGCGTGGATCCAGCGGTGAGCCCGGAACAGCAAACACGATTCGGCCAAGTTCATTGGCAAGGCGGGCTGAAATCAAGGAACCGGAGCGCTGCGCCGCCTCGACCACCAAAAGTCCCAAACCCAGAGCCGCTATGATTCTGTTTCGCCGCGGGAAATCGCGTGCGCGGGGTTCCCAACCGAGTGGCATTTCCGTGATAACAGCTCCGCCACGATCCGGAATCGCCTTGAACAGTTCAAGGTTTTCGGGCGGATAGGGGTGATCCAAGCCGCCGGCAAGCGCCGCAATCGTGCCTGTTCCAAGTGATGCCTCGTGGGCTGCGGTGTCGATCCCTCGTGCCAATCCGGAAACAATCGAATAGCCTTCCGCTCCAATTTCACCGCTCAGTTTTCGAGTAAACCTGACACCGGCCAAGGACGCATTGCGCGAACCTACCACTGAGACGCCGGGCAGAGTGAACACAGCCGGATCGCCGATATAGCTGACAATCGGAGGAGAATCCTCGGTTCGACGCAACATGATTGGATAATCTGGCTCGCCCATTGCGACCAGACGTGCGCCCATCTTGTCGAGACGTGTTATCTCCGCCTCAATCTCGTCACGTCCCGGGGTGTTTTGCTTGCGTGCAGCACCACCCCGCGCTGCCATGTCCGGCAGTGCGTCGAGTGCCGCCTCGGCAGATCCGAAATGATTGATCAACTGCCGGAAAGTAACCGGTCCGACATTGTCTGTCCGCCATAACCGGAGCCAAGCCACACGCTGGCGGTGTGTTAAAGCAATCCCGGTCCTGCCGCTTCTGCTATCGGAACCCGTCAGGGGAAGCGGTGCTTGTTCCAATGTTATTTCTTCCCGATTTTCGTCTCTGTTCCAGCAACCAAGCGTTCGATGTTCGCCCGGTGTTTGAAGATGACAATGATCGACAACACAGCAAAGACAGCAGCCATTTCCGGAAAGCCGAGCAAATACAATGCGCATGGAACAACGGCGGCGGCGATCAGTGCGGCCAGCGACGAGTAGCGAAAGACAAATGCAACGCCCAACCAGACAGCAGCAAAGACCAGCGCGCCTTGCCAAACCAAACCTGCAAGGACGCCCAAGTAGGTTGCAACGCCTTTGCCACCTTTGAAATTAAGCCAAACGGGGTAGAGATGGCCGATAAATGCGCCGAACCCTGCCGCTATGGCGTATACCGGACCAAAAGCAGAGCCGATCAGAACGGCAACTGTGCCTTTGAGCATGTCAAGCAACAGCGTTGCTGCAGCGAGCTTCTTGTTGCCGGTTCGAAGCACGTTTGTTGCGCCGATATTGCCGGACCCAATGTCGCGAATGTCCCCCAAACCCGCTGCCTTGGTCAAAAGGAGCCCGAACGGCACTGAACCGAGCGCATATGCCAAGACGAAGGCAATTGCGTATGTGGAAATGCCGAAAAATGAAATGTCAGTCATTGGCTCCCCCCAGTTTGCGCCCCGAATGACATCATAAGGGGAAAATGGTGCGACCTGCAACCATGGTTTGCAAAACTTGCCCTTGAAAACGTGTGCCTTCAAAGCAAGAATTCTTTGAACGCGACCGGATTTCGGCTTCGTTGACCTGCCATGGGGCGTCAAGGTCAACGATCACCAGATCAGCCCGAGCGCCTGGCCTTAACGTTCCCGCATCCAATCCATAGATGGAAGCCGGGCGAGTGGACAAAGCGTCGATCAAACGCAGCAATGGAACGGAACCATCATGATGCAGGCGCAAAGCTGCCGCCAACAGTGTTTCCAGACCGATCGCACCACTTGCGGCATCGGCGAAAGGCAGGCGCTTGGTGTCGACATCCTGAGGATCATGGGACGAAACAATGACGTCGATCGTACCATTGCGCAGCGCTTCAATCATTGCTTGGCGATCATCTTCATTGCGCAATGGTGGTGAGAGGCGGAAGAAAGTCCGATATTCGCCAATATCGTTTTCATTCAGCGACAAATTATTGATCGACACCGCCGCCGTTACATTGACATTTTCGGACTTGGCGCGATTGATGGCGTCCGCTGACATTGCCGTCGAGATTTTTGCTGCGTGATAACGGCTATTGGTCAACGCAGCCAAGCGCAAGTCGCGGTCAAGCGGGATGACTTCCGCCTCCCGCGGCGCACTTGGCAAACCAAGCCACGATGCAAAGAGCCCTTCGTTCATAACGCCGTTGGCACCAAGATGTGGATCATTTGTTTCACAGGCCAGCAAAGCGTCAAAATCGCGCGCATAGGTCATGGCGCGACGCAAAGTCTGGGCGTTTGCAATCGTATTTCGCCCGTCAGTAAATGCCACCGCGCCAGATGCACGAAGCAAGCCGATTTCGGTAAGGTCCGTCCCGTGCAGGCCTTTGGTAATCGCGGCTGCCGGATATACGTTGATCAATGCCGTATCGCGCGCCGTGCGACGGATGAACTCTACCAATGCGACATCGTCAATTACCGGATCAGTATCCGGCATCATGACGATGGAAGTCACGCCACCGGCAGCTGCTGCCACGCTCGCGGACGCAATTGTCTCCCGATATTCGGACCCCGGCTCGCCAACGAAGACCCGCGTATCGACCAGCCCGGGGATAACGGCATTGCCCTTGCAGTCGATCACTCTTGCGCCGCCCGGTGCGCCCTGATTCATCGCGGATGCGCCAGAAGCTATGATCCTGCCTTCGGCAATCAGAACTGCCCCGTGCTCGTCCATGTTCCGCGACGGATCAATGATGCGCGCATTTGCGAGCAAAATGGCACCAATCGGCGCGCTCATTGGCGGGCCTGCGCATTGTTGCGGCGAGGGTCAAGCAGCGCCTCCATGACGGCCATACGCACTGCCACGCCCATCTCAACTTGCTCCTGAATGACGCTTTGCGAGCCGTCTGCAACGCTCGACGCTATCTCCACGCCGCGATTCATGGGACCGGGGTGCATCACGAGCGCGTTCTGCTTGGCAAGCTTCAGCTTTGCCTCATCCAGTCCATGATATCGGAAGTATTCGCGGACCGAAGGCACAAACGCGCCCGACATTCGCTCTCTCTGCAAGCGCAGCATCATGACGACATCCGCATCACGGATGCCGTCCGCCATGTTGCGGTGAACTTCAACCGACATTTGATCAATTCCAGAAGGCAACAACGTTGACGGGGCAACGACACGCACGCGTGCACCAAGCGCATTCAACAAAATTATATTCGAGCGAGCGACCCGCGAATGCAGAACATCGCCGCAAATTGCCACTATAAGTCCCGAAATGTCACCCTTCGCACGGCGAATTGTCAGGGCATCGAGCAATGCCTGTGTTGGGTGCTCATGCGCGCCGTCACCGGCGTTCACCACCGAACACGACACTTTCTGTGCCAATAGTGCAGCAGCACCTGCCGAAGCGTGTCTGATGATCAGAATGTCCGGGTGCATAGCATTCAGTGTCATGGCTGTATCGATAAGCGTTTCGCCCTTTTTAACCGACGAATTGCCAACAGACATATTCATGACATCTGCACCAAGCCTTTTTCCAGCAAGCTCGAATGAGGCCTGTGTGCGTGTGGACGCTTCGAAAAACAGATTAATCTGCGTGCGCCCACGTAAACTCGGTTTTTTCTTGTCCGATTGGCGAGACAGCGGCACAGCCGCGTCAGCGCGGTCGAGCAATTGCTCGATATCCAGTCTTGTCAGGCCTTTGATGCCCAGCAAGTGCTTGTGCGGGAAGAGCGGAAACGCGTCAAAATCTGTCATGGCAAGAGGGTGCTATATGCGCCTTGGCAGGGCAGGGCAAGGCGAAGCCGTTGCACATGATGAACGGGCCAAAACAATGCACTGATATTTCGATGCTCGTTTGGGAGCTGTTGTGGATAAACCTTGCCGGAAATTAACCTTAACAAATGGTTTACGTTGCCCGGCGCAGGGTTAGCCCGCATGGTGCTCCCAACAAAAGGGACCGCCAATGAAGCGCATATTTTCCATCCTGATTTTGGCCCATTGGTTCCTGTTTTTTGTACTGCATGCCTTTGGCGCGCTCGCGGGCACGCTGACGTTCGCCCGTCTTGCTGTTTTGCCGCTTGCCTGGTCCGGATTTGAAGGGGCAGGCCCGCTGCGGGCGATGCCACTGATCTCCGCCGGGATGGGCTTGGCGGCCTTGCTCGCCGCGACGCTGTTCCTGTGGGCGCTACTGGCTGCGCTTGTCGGCTCGGCGGAAGCGGACGACGGCAGGGATGTCGAGAACTTTGCGTTTGGCG
>JANMEX010000201.1:0-2961 GCA_031377485.1 Phyllobacteriaceae bacterium | reverse complement strand
CTCCGGCTCCACATCAAACATGGTAAGCCTTGCAATCCTCGCATCTGCCATGTTGTTCCTGCCGGGCTGCGGATACTTCAAGGATCGTCACCACATCGAAGTGGGCTCGATTCCCGACGACTACCGCACCACGCACCCGATCTCCCTCGCGGAACAGGACGAACATCTTGATGTGCTGGTTGGCGCTGGCGACAAGCATATTTCGCTGGCTCAAAAATCGGTTATTCAAGGGTTTGTCGCACAATATATGTCCAATGGCTCAGGCCCGGTCCAGATCTTGTTGCCGCAAGGCGGCACCAATTCCGCAGCCGCCAAACGTGTCCATCAGGATATCGTGTCAGCTCTGCGCAAGGGCGGCGTTTCCGCAGGCTACATCATTACAACCAGCTACGCCCCGCCAACATCGGACGGCGCGAACCCGGTTCGTATTTCGTATCGCGCACTTGCTGCTTCCACGACACCTTGCGGCAAGTGGCCTGAAGATTTGGCCCAGGATACCGAGAACAAGCATTACGCTGATTTCGGCTGTTCATATCAGAACAATCTGGCTGCCATGATTGCCAACCCAGCCGATCTCCTCGGGCCGCGGGCCATGACGCAAGTTGACGCGGCAAAACGTGGTGCGGTGATCAAAACATATCAAACTCCGACAGTCACTGCCGGCACTGACGTCAGCTACTGATAGGTCGAAAAGGTGAACACCATGAACAACAGAGCCTTGGACCAGGAACCGGAGTTTGAACCGGCAAGTGAAAACGAAATCGCAGCAATGCAGGAACTGCGCCCCGTTCCGCGCATTTCCATTCAGGCGTTTTGTGAGACCGATTCGGTTTCCAAGCCGATGGAACGCGCGATGGCCGACCGGCGGCTTGCAAGAGCGCACATGCGGGTTGAATTTGGTGGGGTCTTGAGTGCGGTAGAATACTATCACTCAAATCCCACGCCCAATTTGATCATCATCGAAACATCTGCTGAACCGCAGTCGATCATGGCTGATCTGTCCGGCCTTGCCGAAGTGTGCGATCCGACAACAAAGGTCGTGGTGGTCGGACATTACAATGACGTCACCCTTTACCGTGATCTCATCCGCGCAGGCATCTCCGAATATATGGTGGCACCGGTTTCTATGGCAGACATTGTTGCCGTGATATCGGGTATTTTCGTCACGCCGGACGCAGCTCCAATCGGCAAGTCGATTGCAGTGCTTGGTGCAAAGGGCGGTGTTGGCTCCTCAACCATTGCCCATAATCTGGCCTGGACCGTATCAAATCTGTTCAAGAACGAAGTTGTCATCGCTGACATGGACCTGCCATTCGGCACGGCGAACATCAACTTTGACCAAGACCCCGCACAGGGCATGGCAGAAGCGGTGTTTTCGCCTGAGCGGATTGATGAAGTCTATCTGGATCGCCTGTTGGCGCAATGTTCAGAAAGGCTGTCTCTGCTCGCAGCACCGTCAACACTTGACCGCATTTATGATTTCGACGCCGACGCTTTTACGCAGATCATCGAAATCGCACAGCGCAGTGCGCCGACTGTTGTTCTGGACATGCCACATGGTTGGAATGGCTGGATGCGCACAACACTGACACGGGCCGACGAGATCGTCATCGTGGCAACACCGGAATTGGCCAATCTTCGCAACACGAAGAACATCATCGACATGGTGCGCAAGCTGCGGCCCAATGACTTCTCGCCACGCTTGATACTCAATCAGGTCGGCATTCCAAAGCGTCCGGAAATTTCTACGGTCGACTTCTGCGATCCTCTTGGCATTGAACCGATTGCGGTAATTCCATTCGATCCGCAGCTCTTTGGCAATGCTGCAAACAACGGGCGCATGTTGTCAGAATCAGACGCAAACCACGCGATCGTCAAGATGATCAACGAGATTGCTCACGTTGTGACCGGACGATCGGAAGTCAAGCAGAAGAAGAAGCCTGGCCTCCAATCCATTCTTGCGAAGCTGCGCTCCAAAAAGGCGTAGTTTTCAACAGCACGTAAACTGCATGCACATAAACGGTACCGGGTGACGACATGTTTGGCAAAAGAGGCAGTGATGGCGGTAACAAGACGGGCGCGGAAAGTCGCCCGGCGCCAGCAACCGTATCTGCCGCAGCTTCATCCGCTGTAGCGCAGTCCGTACCGGCGGCCCCAACGCAAACGGCAATGCCCGCTGTCACGGTTGGTTCCGGCAAGGAACCACGTCAGGCGCGCGAAAAGGGCGACACGTATTACGACACGAAAAGCCAGGTGTTTTCCGCACTGATCGACACCATTGACTTGTCGCAGCTTGCAAAACTTGATGCCGATACGGCGCGAGAAGAAATACGCGACATCGTCAATGATATCATCGCAATCAAAAACTTCGCGATGTCCATTGCCGAGCAGGAAGAACTGCTTGAGGATATCTGCAATGATGTTCTCGGCTATGGACCGCTCGAACCTTTGTTGGCCCGCGATGACATCGCCGACATCATGGTCAATGGTGCAAAGAAGACTTACATCGAAGTTGCCGGCAAGGTTCAGGAAACAAATATCCGCTTCCGCGACAATCAGCAGCTTCTCAATATTTGCCAGCGCATCGTCAGCCAGGTTGGCCGGCGTGTGGATGAATCGAGCCCGATCTGTGACGCGCGCCTTCCCGATGGTTCGCGCGTCAACGTCATTGCGCCGCCTCTTGCCATCGATGGCGCTGCTCTGACCATCCGCAAATTCAAAAAGGACAAGCTGACGCTCGACCAGTTGGTCAAGTTCGGCGCAATCTCTCCTGAAGGCGCAACCATCCTCCAGATCATCGGACGCGTTCGCTGCAATGTCGTCATCTCGGGCGGTACCGGTTCGGGTAAAACGACGCTTCTGAATTGCCTGACCAACTATATCGACCGCGACGAGCGTATCATCACCTGCGAAGACTCGGCTGAATTGCAACTGCAACAGCCACACGTGGTACGCCTCGAA
>JANMEX010000196.1:0-1828 GCA_031377485.1 Phyllobacteriaceae bacterium | reverse complement strand
GGATAGAGGCGGCCAAATCCGAGAGCCTGAACCCGGATCAGAAATCTGCGCTTCGCGAGCTCGAACGCAGCTACATCAACGCCACGTGCCTGCCGTCAGATTTCGTCGAGCGCCAGACACTTGTTCGCATGCGCTCCGAACAACTGTGGCGCGATCTCCGCCCCAAGGGTGATTGGTCCGGCTTTGCCCCGGCGCTCGAGGGCGTGCTTGATCTGGTGCGCGAAGAAGCCGCCATGCGTGCTGATGTGCTCATGCTTAACCCCTATGACGCGTTGATGGAGCAGTATGATCCGGGCAACCGTGCGACGGATGTGACACCGGTGTTCAATGACCTGAAAGTGTTTCTCAAGGACTTCGCACCCAAGGCTATCGCGCTGCAGGAGGAGCGCAACGCCAAGCGACCGATCAAACCGCTTGCCGGCAATTATCCGATCGACAGGCAGCGCGCACTCGGCATCGCCATGATGCAGGCCGTCGGCTTTGACATGACACATGGCAGCCTTTCTGTCTCGCACCACCCGTTCTGCGGCGGCGTGCCGACGGATGTGCGCCTCACCACCCGCTACCGCACCGATGAATTCCTATCGGCGTTGATGGGTATTTTGCATGAAACCGGCCATGGCCTTTATGAGCAGAACCTGCCGAAAGACTGGTCGCATTGGCCCTCCGGCAAGGCGCGCGGCATGGCCATTCATGAGAGCCAGAGCCTGTTTGTCGAAAAGCAGATCGGTCGAAATTCCGCCTTCTGGGAATATGCCCTGCCGCATGTCGACACTTGGCTGGGAGAAAGCTGGACACTTGATGACATTCTGCCGCACGTCCATGATGTCCGCCGCGGCCTTATCCGCGTTGATGCTGACGAAGTCACCTATCCGCTGCATGTGATCCTGCGCTTCGAGCTCGAACAGGACCTTCTCGCAGGGCGCGTTCAGGTCGTTGATTTGCCGGAAGCTTGGGACGCCAAAATGCGCGACTATCTCGGCCTCTCTACAATAAATAATCCAAAGGATGGTCCGATGCAGGACGTGCATTGGCCATCCGGCGCATTCGGCTATTTCCCCTCGTATACGCTCGGCGCCATGATGGCCGCACAGCAATGGGCGACCATCATTGAGGCGCATCCGGAAGTGAACGGCGAAATCGCCAGAGGCAATTTTGAAACCGTCAACACCTGGCGGCGCGACAACATCTGGTCCGTCGCTTCAACCAAATCCACCCCCGAAATCATGACCGCCGCCACCGGCGAGTTGCTCAATGCAAAGCATTTCATCGCCCATCTGGAAGCACGATACGGACAGTAAAAGGCGTGGCGGACGAATTCATCCATACTCAATTTGTAAATCGCTCGCACACCACCCAGTCGGCAACTTCACGCAACCAGCCGCCTTTCCCTTCTCCCCGCCGTTTGCGGGGAGGAGGTGGCCGCGAAGCGGACGGATGAGGGGCAGCGCCGAGTCTAGAAAATCATCATCAATCCCCAACCGGCCGTCATTCCGGGGCCGCAAAGCGGAGCCCGGAATCCAGAGCGCCGATTATGGAATCGTGACACTGCCTTTTCGTTCATCTTTGCCCGTCACGCTTATTTCGTTGCCAAATATTGACCGTCACAACTCTGGATTCCGGGCTCCGCGCTGCGGCACCGGAATGACGGCTAATGGCGGTGAATGGACGGTGGATGGGCGTTGGATGGCGGCGGGCGGGTGGTGGATACGATAATTTCTACAACCACTCTTGACAACCATGCCGCGAGTGGTATTTCTGTTCCTGTTTTGTTCGAATACAGGAAACCACTCTCCATGGACTGGCAAATGGTCATCACCCGCAACCG
>JANMEX010000191.1:0-9850 GCA_031377485.1 Phyllobacteriaceae bacterium | reverse complement strand
CTCCGGCTGGTCCTTCTCGCAAGTCCGCGATGTTTTATGGCGAACTCTACGTCGGACTTTAATACGATTCGATCGGCGACGCAGAGAATGCAGAGAAGCACCTGAAAGCCAGTTTGAACTACGACCAAAAGCACTACATGTCGGATACCTCGCGAGTCTACCTGCAATATCGCTTCCCCAATCCGAATAATCCGCCCAAAGAGACCGCAAAGTAGGTTAGTCGCGCCAAAGTCAACGCGATCGGCAATGTGACGGCAAAGTGGAATGTAAGCTTGCTCAGCCCATTTTGCCGCCTCTTGTTAGCCTTGCGGGATCGCGATATGAAAACTCTCAATCAACCGTTTCGTACGCCAGAACAAACCAAAGCTGAAGAATACGAACAAACCAAACGCCGCATTCACAGCAAACTAGTCGATAAGTTGGACCTCAGCCGCATCGGCGACATGAAGGGCGAAGTACTTCGTCGCGAAATTCGCCTAGTTGTTGAGCACCTCTGTGACGCTGAAAACACACTCCTCAATCGCGGTGAACGCGATCGTATCATCGAAGAAGTGCTCGACGAAACGTTTGGTCTCGGGCCACTCGAACTGTTGCTTAAAGACTCTTCGATCAGCGACATTCTAATCAATGGACCCAAGAATATTTACGTTGAACGTCGCGGCCGTCTGGAGAAAACAGAGGTCGAATTCCGTGACAACAACCACTTGATGCAAATCATTGACCGCATCGTTTCGAAAGTGGGTCGTCGGGTCGATGAAACGTGCCCGATGGTAGATGCTCGTCTCGAAGACGGTTCGCGAGTGAACGCGATCATCCCGCCGCTGGCACTTGACGGCGCAGCGGTATCCATTCGCCGGTTCGGTTCGAATCCGTTGAAGCTGGAAGACTTGCTGAACTACAAGGCCATCACGCCTGAGATGGTTATGCTGCTCGAAGGCTGCATCAAAGCTCGCCTGAACATGATCATATGCGGTGGTACTGGTTCGGGTAAAACGACGCTTCTGAATTGCCTGACCAACTATATCGACCGCGACGAGCGTATCATCACTTGCGAAGACTCGGCTGAATTGCAACTGCAACAGCCACACGTGGTACGTCTTGAAACCCGCCCGCCGAACCTCGAAGGCGAAGGTCAGATTACCATGACTGACCTTGTCAAGAACTGTCTGCGCATGCGCCCTGAACGGATCATCGTCGGCGAAGTGCGCGGACCGGAAGTATTCGATTTGCTGCAGGCGATGAACACCGGTCACGATGGTTCAATGGGCACAATCCATTCCAACTCACCCCGTGAATGCCTGAACCGTATAGAATCCATGATCGCCATGGGCGGCTTCACTCTGCCGCAAAAAACCGTTCGCGAAATTATCGTCGGCTCAATCGACATTATCATTCAGGCCATGCGTCTTCGCGATGGTTCACGCCGCATCACTCACATCACTGAAGTGCTCGGCATGGAAGGCGACGTAATCATTACGCAAGACTTAATGCTGTATGACATGCGTGGCGAAGATGCGAGCGGCAAGATCATCGGCAAGCACGTCTCGACAGGCGTAGGACGTCCGGCTTTTTGGGATCGTGCACGTTACTTCAACGAAGAAAACCGTCTCGCAAACGCGTTGGATTCCATGGAGCAGATTCGCAACTGATCTGCCTCCGGCAAAGTTGGGTCGTTGGTGCGGATGGCGACACAGAAAAAGAAAAACTTGGATGAGGTCTTCAATTCGGTGAATCGAAACTGATCCAAGGCATCTCGGGTAACAGTAAATGTTTGGCTTGGACACTAATACTCTGGCATTCATCGCCCTCGCAGGGTTCAGCGGGGCAGCGCTGGTTTACGCATTTCTTTTTCAGAAGATTGAGGAAGAAAATCGCACCGGCAAGCGTTTGAAATCCGTTCAGGCAACCGACACCGATCGCTTGTCCGCCCGTACAGCAAAAGACAAGACGACCGATGCGAACAAGCGCCGCAAGGCGGTGCAGGACAATCTCAAGGATCTCGAACAGCGGCAGAAAAACCGCGAAAAGATGATCCAGCGCCCGCCGCTCCGCATCCAGATGCAGCAAGCCGGCATGGCCGGAAACATGAAGAAATTCTACACGATTTCTGCGGTCTTGGCTGTTGTCGCGACAATCGTCTATTTCTTTGCAGGCGGCCCGCTTCTCGGTCTTCCCGGTGCTGCGCTCGTTTTTGGCGTTGGTTTGCCACGGTGGTATGTCTCCTACTCCAGAAAGCGCCGTATCAAGAAATTTCTCGAAGAATTTCCCAACTCAATCGACATCATCGTGCGCGCCGTCAAATCTGGCCTGCCTTTGAACGATGGCCTTCGTTTGATCGCCGGTGAAGCCAAAGAGCCGGTGAAGTCGGAATTCCAGCGGATACTTGATCAGCAGCAGATCGGCCTTTCCATTCCGGAAGCGGCTGGAAAATTGTATGAAACTGTTCCATGCCCTGAAGCCAACTTTTTTGGCATCGTCATTCAAATTCAGGCAGCAGCCGGTGGCAACCTTTCAGAAGCACTGGGCAATCTGTCACGCGTGTTGCGTGACCGGAAAAAGATGAAAGCAAAAGTCGACGCGCTCTCGATGGAAGCCAAGGCATCCGCGGCAATCATCGGTGCCCTGCCATTCATCGTAACTCTGCTCGTTTATCTCTCTTCTCCTGAATACATGATGCTGCTTTTCACGACAGACACGGGACACATGCTGATTGGCATCGGCCTCGCCTGGATGAGCATTGGTGTCATGGTCATGAAGAAGATGATCAACTTTGATATGTAAGGAGAAGTAGCCATGAGCTCCTTCATGAACAGCATCACAGACCCGCAATTCCTGTTCGTAGCGTTGACGGGCCTGGCTGTATTCGCCACCATTTTTACACTTCTCATGCCGTACATCAGTGGCGGCGAACTTCAGAGCCGCATGAAAAGCGTTGCAATTGAACGCGATGCGATCAAGGCACGTGAGCGCGCAAAGCTGGCAAATGATGCTGATCGCCGACGCAAAGGCGGCGGAAGCCTGAAGGAAGCCAATCAAAAAGCCGGTGTCCTGGCAATCGTTGAAGGCCTCGACCTGCGCAAGGCTTTGGCCGACGAAAACACGGTGAACCGCCTGCGCATGGCAGGTTTTCGCGGTCAAAATCCGCTGATCATGTTTCTCTTTCTTCGTTTTGTATTGCCATTCATCGCATTTCTGGGCGCAGTGATTTACGTGTTTGGCATGGGCGGGTTTGCCGAACACACGACGATGGTCCGGTGGTTCATCTGTGTGTGTACCGCTTATGCCGGCTTTTATGCACCGAACGTGTATATCTCCAACCGGACTTCCAAGCGGCGCCAGTCAATTCAGCGCGCGTGGCCAGATGCACTCGATCTTATGCTGATCTGTGTCGAATCCGGCATTGCAACGGAAGGTGCGTTTCGTAAGGTTTCGGATGAAATCGGTTCGCAATCCGTTGAATTGGCGGAAGAGCTGGTTCTGACGACCGCAGAACTTTCGTTCCTTCCCGAGCGCCGCCAAGCCTATGAAAATCTGGCCACTCGCACAGGCATCGACTCGGTCAAATCTGTTTCCCAGGCACTTATCCAAGCCGAACGCTACGGCACGCCTGTTGCGACAGCTTTGCGCGTTCTTTCGCAAGAAAGCCGCGAGATGCGCCTGAACGAAGCTGAAAAGAAGGCCGCTGCCCTGCCGCCAAAACTCACCGTTCCAATGATCCTGTTCTTTCTTCCGGTTTTGTTCATCGTTATTCTCGGACCCGCCGGGATTTCGATCTCAGCGAACGGCGGCATCTTTGGCGACAAACCAAAGCAGACAGATGGCGTTACAGCCAATTGAGAAATTGAAGCAGGACTTGGCTGATGGTCTTGAAGCAGAAATAATCAACACACACGAAAACAGAAAAGGCGCCGGATTCGGCGCCTTTTTCTATCTGCAAATTTTACGATTGGTTCAGCCGTTTGACTGGGCAGCATCCGCTTGCTTCAGCTGACCAAGCGAATCTTGCTGGGCCAACATACGGCGCAAATAGGCAACATTGGCTTCCGCCTGTTCCTGCGTCAGTTCCTGGCGGGCAACGCGTTCTGCTTCATCAAACCGGCCTTGCAATCCAATGACCAGTGCAAGGTTTTGCCGGACAGTGGAGTCAGAACCTTGGCTTTTTGCTGCTGCTGACAGATAGGTTTCTGCAGTACGAAGATCACCCTGCAGCAGGTATGACATGCCAAGATTGGATTGGATTGATGCCTCACTTGGCTGCAGATCCAAGGCGCTGCGATAGCGTGCGCGTGCCTCTTCCGGACGGCCAAGCTGATCAAGAATCGCGCCTTCAGCCGACAGGAGTTTCCAATCAGGATATTCCGGGCGTTGCGCCCGCTGAATGGCATCCAGCGCAGCATCAAACTGGCCGACCGCCGCAAGTGACTTGCCATAGGCTGCAAGGACTTCACGATCATCGGGGAAATAGATCGCAGTCTGCCGCATGACTGCAAGCGCCTGCTCGTTTTGGCCGGTCATTCGCAGGACATTTGCATAGGCAATGCCCTTGTCCTTATCCTTCGGGTCTTTTTCGTAGGCGCGGCCAATACCTTCGCGCGAACTTGCAAGCTGCGCACCATTCATTCCGTCGAGCGATTTTGCAGAGGAAGAACGGGAAATTGAACCTGTCGTCAATTTGCTGTTCGCGCATCCGGCACCCGCCAACGAAAATGCGATAAGGATCAGGCCCGCTGAAGAGCGCAAACCAAGGGAACGCTGCATCAATGCCATTTGCCGTTTCTCCGTCTGGGTGTCGCAACCGGTCAGCACTGCTTCGTCGGTGCGCGTTTCACGTTTAGAAATATTCTGTTAACCCTAATGAAAGGTTAAGCACGGCAGCTTCGACTTGTTTTGAAAGGCTTAGACATGGCTTCATATTTGTCCCGAACGCGGGCAAAAGACGCGCGCCCGGTATGGCTGATAAAATCGGGAGATGCATTGCCGGAAGGCATCTCAAAATTTGCCGCAAATTGGGTAAAGGCCAGCGAGTTTCATGGCCGCCCCGGTTCGTTGCTTCTGTTGCCGGCAGACAGTGGGGAGATCGCCGGAGCGCTGTTTTGTTATGGCCACAGCAATCCGGACGAACGTCTGGGTTTTGGAAAACTTGGAAGCGGTTTGCCGGAAGGCAATTGGTATTTCGCCAATAGTCCAGCCGAACCGGAACTTGCAGCGCTCGGCTTTTTGTTCGGCGGATATCGGTTTGATCGGTACAAAAAGCCCAAGGAGCGCAAGGTCACTCTCGCTTGTCCGGATGGAACGGAAGCGGAGCGTGTTGCCCGCTTTGCGCAAGCGGCATTTCTGGCCCGGGACCTGATCAACACGCCAGCCAATGATATGGGGCCAAATGCAATAGAGGCTGCAACGCGTGCCGTTGCCAAATTGGGCAAAGCCAAAGTGAAGGTCATAAAAGGCACAGCACTTGAACGCGGGTTTCCGATGATACACGCTGTTGGGCGCGCTGCAGGAGAAGAGCCGCGCCTGCTTGATTTTTCTTGGGGGCCGAAGTCTGGGCCGAAAGTGACCCTTGTCGGCAAAGGCGTTGCATTCGATACCGGCGGCCTTGATATCAAACCCTCCAGTTCCATGCTTTTGATGAAGAAAGACATGGGTGGTGCGGCCAATGTACTGGCACTGGCGCAATTGATCATGCAGTCGAGCCTCAAGGTGCGGCTGCGCGTTTTGATTCCGGCAGTCGAGAATTCAATTTCCGCAACCGCATTTCGCCCAGGCGACATACTCAAGAGTCGCAACGGGATGACAGTCGAGATCGGCAACACCGACGCCGAAGGGCGCCTGATCTTGGCCGATGCCTTGACACTGGCAATGGAAGAAGACCCGGATTTGCTGATCGACATGGCAACGCTCACCGGCGCGGCGCGGGTTGCACTTGGGCCGGACCTTCCGCCTTTCTTTACCGATGATGATTCTTTCGCGAACGAACTGTCTTTGGCATCTGAAGCTGTGGCTGATCCCACATGGCGTTTGCCGCTGTGGGCGCCTTATGAACGCAAGCTTGCATCAAAAATTGCAGACACCAACAACGTCACAGCAGACGGATTTGCCGGTGCGGTGACCGCAGCACTTTTCCTCAAAAAGTTCACCGTTGGCGCACGCAGTTGGGCGCACTTTGATGTTTTCGGCTGGAATCCGGTTGAAAAACTCCATGCCCCGGTGGGCGGCGAAGCGCAGGCTATACGGGCGATTTTCCATGTGTTGGAGACGCGCTACTCCTGACTTGATTTTGCCACTCCGGCCATGAATGATACGGAACCGAAACGAATGGCGGTTATGAATTGTTGATGCCCATTGAAATGAAGCCGCTGCAAGCCATCACGCTGTTGCGCGATATCGCTCTGTCGGAGGTGCGCGATGACGCGCCTGATTTGACGTTTCGCCAGCTTTCAATTCTTTTGACAGTCTATCTGGAAGCCCCGCCACATACGATCCGCGGTCTGGCTGCGCGTCTTGGTGTGACCAAACCTGTCATCACCCGCGCTCTGGACACGATGGGGGCTCTGAAACTGGTTGAACGACACCGCGACCCGACCGACAAGCGCAATGTGTTGATCAAGCGCACGGTCGCAGGCGCCCTTTATGTTGAGCGTATTGGCGATCTCGTGATCGACAAGGCGAAGGAACTGCCACGATGACAACGCCTGATCGCCGCTTGCATGCATTTCGTCCTGAACTTGCGGACGAGCGACTGCGCGGCATTGTGGAGGCCGATGCTTTCGTGCCTGGCTTTGCCAATCAGGTTTGCACGGCTGTTGCGGACATTCGCCGCAATCCAAGCCCGGATTCGCCGGTCGATAGCCAAGCCCTTTTCGGGGAAACCGTTCAGGTCTTTGAAGATCACGAAGGCTGGAGCTGGGTCCAGCTCGATACCGACGGCTACGTTGGCTACATGGCTCACAACGCGCTGACATCCAGAATTGACGCGACAACACATATCGTCAGCGTACCGCGGACATTTCTCTATCCGGGGCCGGACATGAAATTTCCGGTTACAGCCGCGCTTTCCATGGGTTCGCGCCTTTCAATCATGGGTGAAGCAGAAACGCGGGGCAGCCGCTATCTGTTGCTGCCGTCTGGCGAAGCCATCATGGCCAGCCATGCACGTCCTGTCGAAGTTCCATTTGTCGACCCGGTGTCAGTCGCCACGCGCCTGATCGAGACTCCCTATCTTTGGGGAGGGCGCACTGCCTTCGGCATTGACTGCTCCGGGCTTGTCCAACTTGCTCACGCGATGTGTGGCAGCGCAATACTACGCGATAGCGACATGCTGCGTGCAAATGCCGGGGAACTGATCGGGGAGGGCGCCGACCACCCTCCGCTTCAGCGCGGGGATCTGGTCTTCTGGAAGGGCCATGTTGCGATTATGGAAAATCAGTCGGTGATGATTCACGCCTCCGGTCACACCATGAGCGTGGTGCGCGAACCGTTTGCAGAAGCTGTAAACCGGATCGGTCATCTTTATGGATTGCCCTTGGCCTACCGCCGTCTGTGATTGACGCCGAGGCGAACCCAAAGTAGTTTGAACGTTCAACAAATCAGCCATGGAAGGAGTGTTTCATGCCTATTGCAGCAAATGCCCCGGTTGGCTTGGTCGCTTCGGCTTGAAGTCTCGTATTCATTTTTTGCCGCTCTCTTCCCGTCAGCCCTTCGCAACGCGCGCCAAGGCTTTGCCACAACGCTGCGCTATTTCCATTGGTTTTCAGGAATGACTTCAGTGAAGGCAAACGAAGCACCGCATATGACATTGTCCGATTTTGGCTGGACGCAATTTTATAAGACGGCCGAGACAGAACCGGCCTTCGAAGGCACAATTCCGGTTCGGGTCATGGCTGTTCACCGCGATGCACTCGACGTTGCAGGACCGGATTTTTCAGGTCGCATCCACCAAAGCCTTCAGCAGTCAGATGAAGAAGGCAGGCCGACGATTGGGGACTGGATTGCGATCAACCCGCAGACCAAGCGGATTGCCGCGCTTTATCCGCGCAAAAGCCTGTTCAAGCGCCGCAATGCCGGCAAGACCAACCGGCTTCAATTGATTGCCGCAAATGTCGATACGGTGTTCATTGTCACCTCGGCGAACATGGATTTCAATGTTGCCCGTCTGGAGCGATATCTGGCACTGGCGCATGAGGCGGGCGTGATGCCGGTTGTCATCATTACGAAAGCCGATCTGGTGGACGATCTGGCCCCGTTTCTCGACGCGGCGCGAACAATCCGCCATGACTTGCTGATTGAGGCAATAGACTCACGCAAGCCGGAGGATATGGTCCGCCTCGCGCCATGGCTTGCCAAAGGTCAGACAGTTGCGTTGATGGGATCTTCCGGCGTCGGAAAATCAACGATTATCAACTGTCTCCTGGAAAGTGCGGTTCAGGAAACCCAAGGCATCCGCGAAGGCGATTCACGCGGCCGCCACACCACCTCGGGCCGCTCGCTTCACCGGATGCAAACCGGCGGCTGGCTGATTGACACGCCAGGCATGCGCGAAATTCAGGTCGTTGACGTGGCAGCTGGCATTGAAACAGTTTTTGATGACATCACCGCTTTGGCCGCAAAATGCCGTTTCACCAATTGCCAGCATACCAGCGAACCGGGCTGTGCAGTGCAAGCCGCCATCAAGTCCGGTGACTTGGAACCGGGGCGACTGGATCGATTTCAAAAGCTGCAAGGCGAAGAGCGGCACAACACGCAAATGCTGTATGAGGCCCATGCCCGCGCCCGCGAGTTTGGAAAAATGACCAAGCGCACCATGGTAGACAAGATCAAGCGCACGCAGGATTGGTAAGTCTGCGAACGGTTGGCTAAGCTACTGTTTTATAACAATTTTTCAAAAAATTTATGATGTATCCGGCCCGTTCAAGGCATAAACGGCGAGGCCATGGCATTCGTGGAGTACGCCATCAATTTCGTGGATGGACCGTTGACGCCAGCCAGGCGGCAGGCCCGGGCGAAAGGGCGTGATGCGAACAGGCTTGAACGGGGCTTTGCTGTTCAAAGCCAGATCCCGCCGTGTCTGCCACCGGACGAGGCGGCAGGCCTGACGCGGCAAATCGTTCAGCGCAGATCGCAAGGCGCGAAGACGGGTGATGAGCAGTGTGGCGTCAACCGGATGTTCTTGCTGGAGATTTCGGCGCGGTTGGGACACCGCGTCATCACCGCTGTGGAAAGTGAAGTGCGGCAAGGCGCTATTGTCATGGTCGTTCAGCGAAAATGCCTTCAGCGGATCGAACAAGCAAAAGATGGGTGTTTTCGATGCGTCCGATGCCGGAAATGCCGGAAGGTTTGCCAAGAACGGGCGCGAGGCGCGCGGTTTCAGCACAAGTCCGCGCGCGGCGATGACGATCAGACGGCGGACGGCGGATTCGGCCGGGCGCAGGACGAGCATGATGGCGGCATAGACATGGCGAGGAAGCGTGACTGCCCCTCTTGCGCCTTCGCCAAGGCATCGGCGTGACAGACCGGGCGAGGTTAAAGCGGCGGTGGCGGCACCAATCATCACAAACAACGCCGCGACGATGCGCTTGAGCGCTTCGCTGTTGCGAGTGATTGCGAGGGGCCAGTCCAAGATTTGCAGTCTCCGTTTTTGGACAAACCATGAACAAAGATGCGCGGGATGTCAAGACAAAACTAAGAATATATTCCTGATTCTAGGTATCATCCGACCGATTGCACGGCCGCATGTGGAAGCCATGGCTGGCAGAGCGCCTGTTGAAAGATGTTGCTGTTTGCCGAGCCTTAGATGGCATCTGCGGCAATTGACCCTCACCGAAACCTTCGCGGCGCTCGCCCCCGCAAGAGG
>JANMEX010000182.1:0-8080 GCA_031377485.1 Phyllobacteriaceae bacterium | reverse complement strand
CGCCAAAGCCGATTGTCACGACAAGTACGACAATCACATAGCCGCTGCGCACATCAGCCCATATCAGCGACGAGGCGAGTATGGACGAGAGGATCATCAACCCGCCCATCGTCGGCGTGCCTGCTTTCTTGAAATGCGTCTGAGGCCCATCGGCCCGGATTGGCTGACCTTTGCCTTGCTTGAGGCGCAGCTTGTCGATGATGGTTTGCCCAAAGATGAACACCAGAAGCGCAGCTGTGATCAGCGCCCCTCCGGTACGGAACGTGATGTAGCGGAAGACGTTGAACACGGAGACCGCGTCTGAAATTTCGGCCAGATAAGCCAGCATGAATTGTCCCCTCGTGTGCCCGTCAGGCCGGTTCCTGCGCCGGCATGACCGGCGGAAATTGTTTCAGCAAATGTTCGACAAGCTTCGAAAAGCCGATCCCGTTGGAAGATTTGACCACGACGACGTCGCCCGGACGGATCGCCGCAGCAACCACGGTCTTGAGCTCTTCAACATCATTGCGATATTCGCGCTCGGCTTCCACCGGCAGCGCTTCCGCCAGTGCCTTCATTTCGGGACCGGCGAGAAAGACCTTGTCCATCTTCGAGGATTTTACCGGACCGGCCAGTTCCTCATGAAGCTTCTTCGAATGCTTGCCAAGTTCCAACATGTCGCCCAAAACGGCAAAGCGCCGTCCGCGTCCCTCTATCGGGATTGAACCGGCAAGTTCAAGCGCAGCGGCCATCGAGGCCGGGTTGGCGTTGTAGCTTTCGTCAATGAGTGTGAACGTTCCGCCACCGACCTTCAGCTTGTGGCGACGACCGCGACCTTTCTCGGACTCGAGCGTTGCAAATGCCATTGCGACCTTGGCAAGATCCGCACCTGCGAGCCAGCACGCTCCCATCACAGCCAACGCATTTTGCACTATGTGTCGCCCTGGCGCCCCGATCTTGACTGCCACATCCGTCCCGGCAATGCGGGCGGTGATCACCGAACAATCGGCCATCGGCTTGTATTTGATTAGCTTGAACTTTGCCCGCGTGTGCTCGCCGAACCCGTAAATATTCTTGATCCCGGCATCCTTTGCCAGCAATTCGAGTTTGCGATAGCGGCTGTCATCACGGTTGAGAACCACGTAGCCATCTTCGACCACGCCTTCGAAAATCTCGGCTTTGGCCAACGCGATTTCATCCAGATTTTTGAAAAATCCAAGGTGCGCGGCGGCAATGATCGTGATGATCGCGATGTGCGGGCGCACCAGTTTAACCAACGGCCGGATTTCGTCCGGATGGTTCATGCCGATTTCAAAAACGCCGTAATCAGTGTCTTCCGGCATCCGTGCCAGCGTCAGCGGCACGCCCCAGTGATTGTTGAAAGACGCCACCGAGGCATGAACCTTGCCGCAATTCATCAGCACATGGCGCAACGCTTCCTTGGTCGTTGTCTTGCCCGCCGAGCCGGTCACAGCAATGATCTGCGCATGGCTTCTTGCGCGCGACGCGACGCCCAGATGCTCCAGAGCCTTCAGAACATCCGGAACGACGATCATCGGCATAGTCAGTTTGCCAAGCGCAGGCAGCTTGGATTCAGCAACCACAATCAGCGCCGCGCCTGCAGCAATTGCCATGCTGGCAAAATCATGGCCGTCGAAATTATCGCCCTTGATGGCAAAAAACGCATTGCCCTTTTCCACCGAGCGGGTGTCAATTGTAATGCCGGTAATACCCTCAGGCATTTCACCAATAGGCCGGCCGCCCATGGCTTCAATCATCGCTTGCGAGGTCCAGAGCCAGCTCATGCGCCAAGCTCCTTGAGTGCGTTGCGAACTTCCTCGTGATCCGAGAAGTGATGGGTGACGCCGCCGATCAACTGCCCCACTTCATGGCCCTTCCCCGCAACGATCAAAGTATCGCCTGCATGGAGCATACCAACCGCTGCCCGAATGGCTTGTGAGCGGTCGCCAATCTCCATGGCACCCTTGGCCGCTGCCATGATCTCGTTGCGGATTTGCGCGGGAACTTCCGAGCGCGGATTGTCGTCAGTCACGATCACAACATCGGCCAGCCGCGCGGCAATCTCGCCCATGATGGGTCGTTTGCCCTTGTCACGGTCGCCGCCGCAGCCAAAGGCCAGAACAACGCGCCCGGTCGTGAATGGCCGCACTGAAGACAGCACGTTTTCCAGCGCTTCCGGCTTGTGCGCATAATCAACATAGATCAGCGCGCCATCTCTGGTCTGCCCGGCCAGATCAAGCCGACCCGGCGCGCCTTCCAGATGCTCCAGCGCTGCAAACGCAGTCGCCGCATTAACCCCGGTCGCAATGGCAAGACCCGCCGAAACCAGTGCGTTTGAAACCTGAAACTCACCGGCCAGCGGCAGGTCAATTTCATAAATCCGGCCGCCGTGCGAGACTTCAACGCGCTGACGGCGACGTTCATGCTCGACACGCTTTACCGAAATGAAATCACCCTTGCGCCCGACGGTCAGCGCCTGCAGTCCAGCCTTTTTTGCGGCATCGATAACCGGTGCGGTAAACGGGTCATCGGCAAAGATCACGGCCGGAGTTCCCCTCTCCAACAGCGTATCAAACAAACGCAGCTTGGCTTTGAGGTATTCTTCAATGGTCGGATGATAATCGAGGTGATCACGGCCCAAATTGGTGAAAGCACCCGCTGACAGTTTCACGCCATCAAGTCGGCATTGATCAAGACCGTGGCTTGACGCTTCCATTGCCGCATGGGTCACGCCCTCGTCGGCCAATTCCTTCAAGAGCCTGTGCAATTCCACCGGATCAGGCGTGGTCAGCGTGCCATACTCATTGCGTCCCGGAGCTACAATTCCAGTCGTACCGATGGAGGCAGCCGCATATCCGCCATGGGCCCATATCTGGCGGGTGAACCCGGCGACAGATGTCTTGCCTGCTGTTCCAGTGACGGCGATCATTGTTTCCGGTTGACGCCCGTAAAACGTCGCAGCCGACAACGCGAGCGCCCGGCGCGGATCATCCACACGAATTACTGGAATACTTAAGGAGCCAACATCCGCATCCTTGGCCGCAACGACCGCGATCGCGCCTCGTGACGCCGCATCCGCTGCGTATTTCGCCCCGTCCGCCTTGGTACCGTGCAGCGCAAAAAACAGGAAACCGGGTGCAGCATTGCGCGAATCCTGGGTCACTCCGGCAACATCAGCCGCCTGCCCTGAATCCGTTTTCAATATGTCAGCGAATGCTTCCAGTTTCATGTCCGACCAATTCCTGTGCGCTTTGACGCTGCGCCTGAACTAACGCAGCGTTTCAGCCAAAGCCGTATTATCTGGGCTAAAATCAGGCTTTACCCCCAGAAATACCGCTGTCCGCCGGATAATTGCCGATACTGTGGGCGCAGCGTTCGATCCGGCAGTCGCGCCACCCTTGCCTTTTTCGGCCTTCGGCTCATCGAGAATCACCAAAACCACATATTGCGGATCGCGAATCGGAAACGCCGAAAGGAAGGCATTGAAACGTTTGTCCGACGAATAGCGCCCGCGCACAACCTTTTCTGCCGTACCGGTCTTGCCGCCAACGTCATAGCCGGGAACCGCGGCCTGACGGCCCGAACCCTTTTCCACATTCATCCGGAACAGATAGCGCATCGCCTCGCTGGTCTGCTCCTTGACGACCGGGACGGCAATTGCGTCGGCCTCCGCACGGCTGCGTGGCAAGAAGGTTGGCTGTATCAGTTTTCCGCCGTTCATCAGGGCAGCTGCCGCCACCGCCGTTTGCAGTGGAGTGGTCGAAACGCCATGTCCGAACGAAATCGTAATCGAGTTCAGCTTCTTCCAGACTTTCGGCTCAGTGGGTCTCGCCACTTCCGGAATTTCTGTGACCATCTTGTCCAGAAGACCGATCTTGTGAAGAAACGCCCGGTGATTGTCCGTGCCAACCAGATCCGCCTCTTTGGCGGTGCCGATGTTGGACGAAAAGATGAAGATTTCCGGCACGCTCAGAACACGGCGCTTGCCGTGGAAATCATTGATCGTAAAGCCGTCAATCCGGATAGGACGCGAGGCATCAAATTTGGAATGCAAGGTCACTTTGCCCGCATCCAATGCCATCGCCGTGGTGAAGGTCTTGAAGGTCGAGCCCATTTCAAATGTGCCCGCCGACATGCGGTTCAACCGGTCTTTTTCCAGTGCGTTGACGGGGTTGTTCGGATCATAATCCGGCAGAGATGCCATGCCGAGTACTTCGCCGGTATGGATATCGAGCACGACCGCTCCGGCGGCAATAGCCTGATAGCGCTCCATGGCCTTCGAGATTTCATCGCGCAGCACATGCTGGATGCGAAGGTCTATCGAAAGCTTGACCGGTTCAAGGTCTTTCTCGGTGGTAAAGCCGGCGTCGCGCAAATCTGACAAGCCATGCGTATCAACATAGCGTTCCATACCGGCGATGCCCTTGTTGTCGACATCCACCAGTCCGACAATATGCGAAGCGGTCGAACCGCCCGGATAAAAGCGGCGCTTTTCCGAACGAAATCCAATCCCCGGCAAACCAAGTTTCATGACAAGGCTTTGTTGCTTGGGTGTCATTTGACGCTTGAGCCAGATAAAGCCGAGGCCGCTCTTCAGCTTGCGATAGGTCTGTTCCTGGTCGAGATCGGGAATGACGCTGGTCAGCATTTCGAGCGTTTCATCCGCGTCGATAATCCGTTTTGGCTCTGCATAAAGCGATGCCGTCTTGATGTCCGTTGCCAGTATTTCGCCGTTGCGGTCCGTCAGGTCCGGCCGCGCAGCAACGGTCTGAGCGATTGAGCCGGTATAACCGCTATCGACATTTTGCAGCCCAAAATAGATCAATCGCCCGCCGATTACGCCGTAGATCGCGGTAAAACAGGCCATCGCGATCATCACGCGGTTGCGGGTACGATCGGCAGACTTTCGCGGCTCGTCAATCAAGATCGGGCCGTCTTCCACCGGCTTCTCCTTGCGTTTCACGAATTTGCTGATCATTGCTCGACGCCCCCCGTCGACATGTCGTCTTCAGAAATCACGTCCTCGACAGACGCGGAATTGTCTTCAGCCGGTGCTTGCGCTGCCGGTTTGATTTTCGCCGGCTTGGACTTGGCAACCTTCAAAGGCTCGCCGCCTTCATCAGCAACAATCGCATCGGCAATTGGATCGCCTTCCGGTTCCGCCAGACCTTTTTCCGGCACAGCTGCCAAATCAGTTACCTGATGCGAATCTGTCGCCTCAAGGCCAAGTGCATCCTTGTGTGCATCGACCAATTTCTGAATTCGGGAAGGCTGGGTCAAAAGGCTCCAGTCCGCCTTGAGAAGGTCAATTGAATCTTCTTCTTCAGCGATCTGCCGCTCGATCTTGCGCACCTGGCGCAATTCATCTTCCGAGTCCGCCTTGATCTTGTAGGTCACCGCTGCGGCGGAAACCATCACAAGGATCATGATGATGTCGACGGTTCTGAGCATCGTTAACTCCGGTACACGCGGTTATCGGGAAGGTTGGGCAGACCGGCAAAATCACTATCGCTTCGTGCAGGGGCATCCGTGCGGATACCCGCCCGCAGTTTCGCGGAACGCGCCCTTGGGTTGACGGAGAGCTCAGCGTCGCCGGCTTCCACCGCGCCTTTGAATGGCAACACGAACGTCGGAGCCTTGAACATCACTTGAGGCAAGTGCCGCGAGCCGGTTCCGGCATCTGCACGGTCGGCAAAGAATTTCTTGACGATCCGGTCTTCGAGCGAATGAAAAGTGACCACCACCAGACGTCCGCCCGGCTTCAAAACCTGCTCCGCGGCCATCAAGGCCTCGGTCAACTGACCAAGTTCGTCGTTGACGTAAATCCGCAAGCCCTGAAACGTCCGCGTGGCCGGATGGATACGGTCGTCATGGCGGCGCGGTATCAGCTTCTCGATCGCTGCCGACAATTGCTTTGTCGTGGTGAATGGCTGAACCGCACGTTCGCGTTCAATCATCTTGGCAATGCGGCTGGCATTCTTTTCTTCGCCGAGAATACCAACTATCCGGATGAGATCGCCGACTTTCGCGCGGTTCACCACGTCTGCTGCACTGACACCCGCCTGCGCCATCCGCATGTCGAGCGGCCCTTCGCGCATAAACGAAAATCCGCGATCCGCCTCGTCGATCTGCATCGACGAAACGCCGATATCGAGCATCACTGCATCAACGAGAGCGCCGTCCGCAGCTTCTTCCATGTCTGCAAACGCGCCATGCCATAGCCGCAGCCGCCCGCCGCTTTGCTCGACCTGCGACCGCGCTGCTGCAACGGCGTCTGGATCGCGGTCTATTCCGATCACATTTGCGCCGTCAGCCAGAATGCGCCGGGCATAGCCGCCCGCACCGAACGTTCCGTCAATGACGGTCTCGCCGGGTTTGGCAGCCACCGCTGCCGCCACTTCTTCAAGAAGCACCGGAATGTGACGGGCCGGTCCGCCATCGGCGCCGGCAGTGCCCGCACCGTGGCCCGCCATCATTCCGGTTCTCCTTGAACTGCGCCAGAACCTGTTTGCACAAGTTTCGCCTGTCGCAATTTCAAAAGCCGTGCGCGCACATCCGCGCTGTAGTCCGAAAGCCGCTCTGGCTCCCATACTTGAAAATGTTTCCCCCGCCCGACAAAGGCGATCTGGTCCGCCACATGTGTGTGTGCGCGAATAAAATCCGAAACCTGCAAGCGCCCTTCCGAATCCATCTTCAGAAAGTCGCCGTCTCCGTGGATGAAAAACGACATGTCGTCCGCTGTTTGCAAAAACGGGTCTTCTGAAGCGATCCGCGCCTCGTAGGCGTCCAGCAAATCCGGCCCGCCAACATCCAAAGCCGGAATGTCCAGACAGCGCAGCGCGTAAAGTTCCTGATAACCGCGAGCCATGATCACCTGACGAAAACGTCCGGGCACCGACACGCGTCCCTTCGCGTCGATGTTCATCACTGCTGTTGAAAGGAACCGGTCCATACCCTGTAACAAACGCCGTTTCCCTTACGGGAAAGCCCCTCAAATTGTCCCCCGCCTGCAAGGTCGCCGCCAACCGCAAGGCATATGTCCCGAAACCCTTGATTTCACAGGTGTTTTGAAGGCGGCTTGTGCCACCTTTCCCGCCAGTTACGCAGCGGGCATTCCCCATTTTGTGATAATCAACGCTTGCCAGAACGCTTGATGATTTGAGGGGTATCATGGGCATTATTGGGCGTCAATGGGATTTGACGGGATATACTTACGGAGTCCGGCCATCGTCAGCTCCTCTTCCGGCAGACTCTTCATTTATTGGTTGTTAGGGTTAACAATCCGTTTAACCACAGCTTAAAAGGGGCAACTTGTGTCCGCCTTGTCAGCGGCCGGCACCGCTGTTACCGCTATTGAAAGTCAATTCGCAGGAGGTTCGCCATGATCCGCCACACGGTCGCATTCAAACTGAAACACCCCAAAGGCTCGGCAGAAGAAAAAGCCTTCATAGAAGACGCAAAAGTCCTTGCCGCTATCCCGGGCGTTGCCCGCTTCGAGCAATTGCGCCAAACCAGCCAAAAGAATGAATTTGACTTCGGGTTCTCGATGGAATTCGCAGATAATGATGGCTACGCCGCCTACAACGACCATCCCGACCATGTGGCATTTGTGCGCGACCGATGGGTCCCGGAAGTGGCAGCTTTCATGGAAACGGACTACGAGCCACTGGTTTGATATCGGGAGAGTGACATGAGCGAAGCCGAACTCCCTACCCTTGTGAAGCGCAGAATACAGGCGCAAGTCATCGGTCCGATTTTTGCCGAGATGGCCGCAGAGCTTGGCGAAGAGAAGGCCTCCGCTATCCTCGACAGCGCCATCCGGAAGGCCGCAATCGCTGAAGGCAAACACTTTGCTGCCAAAGCCCCTGGCGGCGTCACCTCGATGGCCGATTTCATCAAGCTGTACGATTTGTGGACGCACGATGGCGCTTTGGAAATCGAAGTGCTGAAAGCCACGGATGTAGCTTTCGATTTCGACGTAACCCGCTGCCAATATGCCGAAAGCTATCACGCCATGGGCCTCGGCAAAATCGGCCACCTGATGTCCTGCAACCGCGACGGTACCTTCTGCGAAGGCTAC
>JANMEX010000179.1:0-4915 GCA_031377485.1 Phyllobacteriaceae bacterium | reverse complement strand
AGCCAAAGCCGCCGCCGACATCCGGTGCGATCACGCGCAGTTTGTTTTCCGGCGCGACATTGTAGAAAGCGCTCATCACCAGACGGGCGACATGCGGGTTCTGCGAGGTGGTCCAGCAGGTGTAGTGATCTTCGGCGCTGTCATAAACGCCGAGCGTGGCGCGCGGCTCCATCGGATTTGGAATAAGGCGGTTGTTGACAATGTCGAGCTTGGTCACATGCGCAGCATTCTTGAACGCGGCATCGACGGCCTTTGAATCGCCGAGTTCCCAATCGAAAATCAGATTGTTTTCAGCTTCCGGATGGATCTGCGGTGCGCCTGGTTTCAGCGCATCGACAGCCGATACGACGGCTTTCTTGACTTTGTAGGTGATCTCGACGGCTTCCGCTGCATCGCGCGCTTGACCTTTGGTTTCAGCCACCACGATAACAACAGCATCGCCCACATAGCGCACTGTATCAGTTGCGAGCGGCGACCATGCGCCCATCTTCATGGGCGTGCCATCCTTGGAATGGATCATCCAGCCGCAAATGATGTTGCCGATGCCGTCGGCTTTCAGTTCCTTGCCGGTCAAAACGCCGATGACGCCCGGCATGGCCATGGCTTTTTTGGTGTCGATTTTTTTGATTTCCGCATGTGCATGCGGTGAGCGCACAAAATGCGCGTGCTTCATTCCCGGAACGACCATGTCGTCCGTGTAACGGCCTTTGCCGGTGATAAAGCGCTTGTCTTCCTTGCGCAGTACCCGGGCTCCAATGCCTTCCATTCCCATGAGTGTCTCCTCAAAATCTGATTTGCCGTGACCTCGCGACTTGCGCGTTCAGTCAAGGCGTTGAAACGAAAAAGGCCGCGCTCCTCAGGCGGCCTTCTTGCCCTTTGATTTGCTCAATTTCTTCGAGGCGTCGAGCACGGCTTTGACGATGTTGTGATAGCCGGTGCAGCGGCAGATGTTGCCTTCGAGTTCCGCGCGCACTGTTGCCTCGTCGAGACCGTCCGGATGGCGGTTGATGATATCAACCGAAGCCATGATCATGCCCGGTGTGCAAAATCCGCACTGCAGGCCATGGTTTTCGTGAAATGCCTGCTGCACGACATGTAGCGTTGAGCCATCGGCCAACCCTTCAATCGTGGTCAGCGTCGAGCCGTTGGCCTGGACAGCCAGCATGGTGCAGGACTTCACGGCGCGGCCATCAACATGAATGACGCACGCGCCACATTGCGACGTGTCGCAGCCGACATGGGTGCCGGTCAGGCTAAGATTTTCGCGGATAAAATTTACGAGAAGCGTCCGGTCTTCACATTCTCCGGATATTTTTCGTCCGTTCACGGTCATTTCAATTTTGGACATTCATGTTCCTCCTCATGCATGTTTTTTTAAAATTCAGGCGACGGATGCGCCTGCGATATCTGCAAACTTGCCGAAAAACTGGTCGGCAAGTTTTTTTGATGTGGATGCGATCAGGCGTGAGCCCAGTTGGGCAATCTTGCCACCGACATCGGCGTTCACGTCATAGGTGAGCGTTGTTGCACCATCATGCTCGGCCAAATGAACCGCAGCCGAACCCTTGGCAAAGCCGACGATGCCACCCTTGCCTTCGCCGGTGATTTTATAGCTTTCAGGAACAACCTTGTCCGACAAGGTGACATCGCCGGTAAAGCGCGCCTTGATCGGACCGATTTTCAAAACAACTGTTGCAGCAAAAGCATTGTCGCCGTCGGCTGTGAGTTCTTCACAGCCGGGGATGCATTCCTTCAGGACAGCCGGATCATTCAACAGTTTCCACACGCGTTCCCGCGGTGCTGCAATTTCGTATTCGCCACTCAGTTCCAAGCAATTCTCCTCCAGATTTGCCAGACGATGAATGCATAAGACTTTTATCTAACCAATTGTACTTTCGGTCGCTTTACACCTTTTGGCAACAGGGCTTTGCACGAATTTGAGGGAAATCCCGGACTGGACAAAAGCGACGTCATGCGGCATTCGGTCGCTTGAACAATGGAGCATATGCAACGCATGAAGCCGCCGCTGACACTGGATGAGCTGAAAGCCGCCATCGGGACCGAAATCGGCCTATCGGATTGGCGCATTGTTTCGCAGGAAATGATCAACGAATTCGCCGATGCGACAGACGATCATCAATTCATTCACGTCGATCCGGCTCGTGCCGAAGCGGAAACGCCATTTGGCGGCACGATCGCGCACGGGTTTCTGACGCTTTCACTTTTGTCGACATTGGCCTTTGAGGCGCTGCCGGGAATTGTCGGCGCGACGATGGGCATAAACTACGGCTTCGACAAGGTGCGCTTCCTGACACCGGTGAAGACCGGTTCGCGCGTGCGGGCAAGGTTCACACTGGCAAACGCCGACATCCGCAAGTCCGGCCGGGTGCTGAACACTTATGAAGTGGCGCTTGAAATCGAAGGCAATCTGTCTCCGGCGCTCAAAGCGACTTGGCTGACGCTGGCCATGGTCGAGATGGAAGGCGCTTAAGGCCGCTCAGTCTTTTGCAGGGGAACAGGCTTTTCAAACGAATAGTCTTTTGACACAGACCTGAACGGCATCAGGATCAAATTGACGAGGCCGAGCTTCGCCGGATCGCGATATTCGTAAAGCCCGATATCAACCCCAAGCTGGCCTTTGACCGGATCGCGCCGCATGGTCCCGCAGAGCCGATCCCAGAGCGACAGGAAGTTGCCGAAGTTTGAGTTGGTTTCTTCCGGAATGACCGAATGGTGGACGCGGTGCATGTCCGGCGTACAGAACAGCAGGCGCAGCAGGTAATCCAGCTTTGACGGAATGCGGATATTGCCGTGAGTATACACCGCCGCCGCATTTAACACCGCTTCGTAGATGACGACCGTCCATGGACTGATGCCGAGCGCGGCGACCAGCGCAACTTTCCAAATGAGCGAGATCAGTATCTCCAGCGGATGAAACCGCGTGCCGGTCGTGGCATCCACGTCCAGATCAGCGTGATGCACCTGATGCAGCCGCCAGAAGGCGGGCAGCGCATGGCTCATGACATGTTGCAGGTAGATGGCAAAATCAAGGATGAGAAAGGCTGCGAGCCCCTCAAGCCAGACCGGCCATTCCAAGGCATTGAACAGCCCCCAGCCATGAGCCTGCGCATAAATTGACATGCCATAGGCCGCCGCGCCGACAGTCAGGCGAACGGCAATGATATCCAGAACCAGAATGCCGATGTTGGTAACCCAACGCTCGCGCCGCGTTTGCACCCGTGAATGCTGCGGGAAGCGCCATTCGGCAACCGCTACCAGCACAAAGACACCAAGGAAAATGGCAAGGCGGATGGATTCAGGCGACATCATTGCTCCGGTGGCGCTGCGCTGCAAATGCGCAGCATCAAGCGTTCCTATCACAGATGGAGCAAAGGCAGACAATCACAACCATTTCAGCCCTGCGGCATCAAGCTACCGAATCTCGTGCCGCATCGCTGAGGTAGGTGAACACATAATCCGAAAAACTGCGCCAGCATTCCACACGGAAGGTCTGCGGCTTGACGCGGTAGATGATCACCTCGACCTTGCCAAGGAGCGTGCGCGAGACGGCTCCGACAGGAAACGCGGTTTCCGACAGGTTCTGAGGACAGCCGGCGGACAGCGTGCCTTCGGCATTGGCGCCGGTCACCATCACTGCCGTGTTGCGCTGGGAAACATCCACTGCCGAATGCAGAACTTTCGACTTGGCGCATTCGCCAACCAAGTCCTTTCCGGCCTCGTCCAGGATCAGCCACTCATCAGGGCCAATCCAGAATGCCGCACGTGCACCTTTTGTCGCGCTGGTCTTTGGCTTGACGGGCAAATCAATGCCGAGTGCCTTGGACAGGGCGGAAACAGCGTCCGCCCGCGCACGCAGCGACAGGCGTGAGGCAGCGGGAGCCGGGGTAAGCGCCGCGCCGCTGAAAGCAGTCACGCGGCCATCAAGCGGCTGGCGGGGGTTAAGGTCAGACATTGATCCGGCCTCCTTCCTTGTCATAGAAAACGGCATCGCAGATTTCAGCTTCGATCACGCGGTCAGGCATTGGCACGAAAACAGTTTCGCCCATTTTGGCGAACCCGCCTTCAACCAGGCCCATGGCAATCGACCGACCACAGTTTTCCGACCAGTACGACGAAGTCACATGGCCGACCATCTTCATCGGGATGGCTTGCTTGGGATCGAGCACGATCTGCGCGCCCTCTTCCAGCACGGTCTTCGGGTCCTTGGTCTTGAGCCCGACCAACTGCTTGCGACCCGGCGCGACGAGATCGACGCGCTTGAGGCCGCGAATGCCGACAAAATCCGGCTTGGACTTGGCAATCGCCCACGACAGACCCGCATCCTGCGGCGTCACCGTGCCATCTGTATCCTGACCGACGATGATGTAACCCTTTTCGGCGCGCAGAATGTGCATGGCTTCGGTGCCGTAAGGCTCCAATCCGAGCGGCGCGCCGTGTGCATGGATCGCATCCCACACTGCTTGGCCGTAATGTGCCGGCACGTTGATTTCAAAGCCGAGCTCGCCCGCAAATGTCATGCGGAACAGACGGCAGGGTATGCCCATGAAGGTGCATTCGCGCACGGACATGTGCGGGAAGGCCTCATTGGACATGTCCATGCCTTCGACAAACGGCGTGATGATCTCGCGCGCTTTAGGGCCTTGCACCGCGATAACCGCCCATTGTTCGGTGGTCGAGGTCAGCCAGACATTGAAATCCGGAAACTCGGTCTGGAGATAGTCTTCCATATGGCTCATCACACGCGGCGCACCGCCTGTCGTGGTGGTCACATGGAACCGGTCTTCAGACATGCGCACGACAACGCCATCATCATAGATGAACCCGTCCTCGCGCAGCATGATGCCATAGCGGCAACGCCCGACACCCAGCTTGTCCCAAGAGTTGGTGTAGAGAA
>JANMEX010000160.1:0-16610 GCA_031377485.1 Phyllobacteriaceae bacterium | reverse complement strand
ACAAACCGCGCACACCGGCAGGCGATGCGGGCGAGCGGCCCAAGCGCGACTTTGCACCGCGTGGTGACAAGCCTTATTCGCCAAAACCATTTGGTGATCGACCGAAGCGCGCCGATGCGCCATCTGGCGAGCGCCGCGAATACAAACCGCGCACACCTGCGGGTGATGCGGGCGAGCGTCCCAAGCGCGACTTTGCGCCGCGTGGTGACAAGCCTTACTCGCCGAAGCCCTTTGGTGATCGACCAAAGCGTGCCGACGCGCCATCTGGCGAGCGCCGCGAATACAAGCCTCGCACGCCGGAAGGTGATGCAGGTGAGCGGCCCAAGCGCGAATTCAAACCGCGTGGTGAAGGCAATTTTGCGCCAAAGCCCTATGGAGACCGGCCGAAGCGCCCGGAAGGCGCAGGCTATCAAGGCCGTTCCCCGGAAGGTTCCGCCCGTCCGGAAGCAGCAGGCGACAAGCCGCGTTCGTCCAAGCCATACGTAAAGCGAGACGGCCCGTCCAAACCATTTGGCGGCAAGCCCGGTGGATCACGACCATCTGGCGGGAAACCTTTCGGTGGCAAACCTTCTGGCAGCAAACCTTCCGGCAGAACGCCGCGCGGGTCGTAAATGCGGATTGTCGGCGGGGAGTTTCGCGGACGCACCCTTGCAACGCCTGAAGGCGACGCGATCCGCCCGACAACAGACAGGGTGCGCGAAAGCCTGTTCAACATTCTGGCTCATGCCGACGGCGTGTCGCTGGAAGATGCACGGGTGCTGGACCTGTTTGCCGGCACAGGAGCGCTTGGCATTGAGGCTTTGTCGCGCGGCGCAAAATTCTGTTTGTTCGTTGATGATGGAACGGAAGCGCGCGGATTGATCCGCACCAATATGGAAAACTTCGCCCTGACGGGTCGAAGCAGAATATTCCGGCGCGATGCGACGGGGCTGGGTCCGACCGGAACCATGGGTACTTTTGATATCGTCTTCGCTGATCCGCCCTATCGCAAGGGCCTTGGGGAAAAGGCGCTGCATTCGGCGGCTGAAGGCGGATGGCTGCGCCAAGGAACGACGATTATCCTTGAAGAAGCGTCCGATGCGATGGTTGACCTTGGACCGGACTTTCAAGTCTTTGACACGCGCCCCTATGGTGAAACGACAATTCGCCTCCTTCGCTGGAAACCTTTGCCCGATGGAAGCCATGATTTGATGATTGGCGATTGATTAAAGGCATCACCAAGAGGGAATGCGGTCCAATGAGCAAGAAACCGGTTCAAAAGCGCAGTGACCCCACTTTCGCGGTCGCCTTCGGCGGCGGTGGCGCGCGCGGGCTAGCTCATATTCATGTGATCGAAGTTCTGGACGAAATGGGCATAAAGCCGGTGGCGGTCTCCGGTTCGTCCATTGGCGCGATCATGGGAGCGGCTATGGCCTCGGGAATGAGTGGCGCCGAAATCCGGGATCATACATTGTCTGTGATGACCAACCGCGCGGAAGTGATGAACCGCATCTGGAAACTGCGACCGAGCGGCCTTGGCGGATTTTTGACCGGCGGATTCAGGCTGACGCAGTTTGACATCGAAAACGTCGTTGAAACATTTTTGCCGGAAAAGGTGAAGCGTGACTTCAAGGAACTGGAAATTCCGCTGAGCCTGACTGCGACAGACTATTACATGCAGCAGGAAGTAATCATGGAAACGGGCGATTTGCGCTCGGCGATTGCTGCCTCCGCTGCTATTCCGGCTCTTTTCAAAGCGGTCAAACGCGACGGGCGCATCCTTATTGACGGCGGTATTTTCAATCCGGTTCCGTTCGAGCATCTCGACGGCAAGGCGGACTTTGTGATTGGCATAGATGTGGTTGGCGGTCCGGAGGGCGACCCGAGCAAGGCACCGGGCACAATTGATGTTCTTTTTGGCGCAAGCCAGCTGATGATGCAGTCAATCATTGCCATGAAGCTGAAAGCGGCGCGTCCGGCCGTGTTTTTGCGCCCGCCCGTGAACCAGTTCCGGGTGATGGATTTTCTTAAAGCCAGAAAGATTTTGGACGCCACCGTCTGCGTGCGAGATGACCTGAAACGCGCATTGGACGCTGCGATGGCGTTTGCTGACAAACAGAACGTCGGATAATATTAGCCCAGCGTTGCCGCCTTGCCGGTTGAGAATGGCGATTGCGCCGATGCTGGCGGATCGGCTGTGATTTCTGGCGGGTTTTGGGCCTCGATGTTTTTGATGACGCGAAAACAGATGATCATGGCGCCGATGCCGAAGACGGCGGCGCCGAGACCTGAACCGGCCAAAGCGCCGTTTGCGCCATACCAGGCAGCGCCGATGGACACGAACGGAATAACGCCAAGCGTGGCGCGGCCCCAGTTTGAAACGGTCGAATAGAATGGGTAGCCGAGATTGTTGAAGGCGGCATTGGCGACAAACAGCATGCCGTTGAACAGGAAGCTGCCCGCGACATAGAGACAGAAGAAGCTGATGAAATCACGCGTCGTGCCCTGCGCTCCGAACAGGTCGCTGATCGGGTTGCGCAAGAGCGCAAGCAATGCCCAAACCACGAGGGTATAGATAACAACGACTTTGAAACTGTCGCTCATTGTTGCCTGTATGCGATCAAAACGCCGGGCACCGAAATTTTGGCCCAAGATCGGGCCGACAGCGCCGGACAGGGCAAATATTGCACCAAAAGCGACAGGCGTGATCCGCCCGATGATTGCCCAGCCTGCAACAGCCTCATCGCCGAACGAGGCGATTTCGCGCGTCACAAAGGCATTACCGACCGGGGTGGCAAGCTGGGTCATGACGGCGGGCAAGCCGATGGCGAAATAGGGCCAGGCGGCAGCTTTCAGCGTGGCGAGCGGCGGGATGGTGATCATCTTGTGCACTTTGCCGGCGCCATAAATGCCGACGCCAAACAGGATTATGCGCGACAGGTTGGTGACGATTGCCGCGCCGTCCATACGCAGATCAAGAAGGAAAATGAATATCGGATCGAGGATGGCGGTGGCAAAAGCTGCAATCAAGGTGACGTACATCGAGCGCTTGGCATCGCCCTTGGCCCTTAGCAATCCGGCCGCGCTCATGCCGATGGCCAGAAGTGGCATCGAGGGCAAGACGATGCGCATGAAGCGCACGGCAATGTCCAGTGTCTCACCGGTTGCACCAAGAAGCACCAGCAGCGGGCGCGTGAATATGAAGAGGAGAATGGTCAGGATAACCATCGTTCCGCCCATCAGCAAAAGACCGGCGCCGCCCATCCGTCCGGCTTCGATCGTATCGCCACGCCCGAGCATCCTTGAAACTTGCGCGGTCGTGGCGATGGTGAGGCCAATGGCAACGGATGTCAGAAAAAACATCAGCGTCCCGGAATAGCCGATGGCGGCAGCCAGCTCTTTTTGCCCGAGCATGGAGATGTAGAGAAGGTTGAGCACATCAACAAAGAACACAGCCATCAGCCCGAGAGAACTGGTCGCGGTCATCACAAGAACATGTTGTAATGTCGAGCCGGTGACAAATCGACCTATCGGGGCATTGGCCATGGGTAACTCCATTTGGACTGGCTTGAGGAAAGTTCCCCATCATCACTTTTCGATTGGCAACATCAGGTAGAAAGGTAAGATAACATTCACGTAAGCGGCCAGTTCTAATTGGGGCCAACCGCGACGTCTGGCAAGCAGGGGCATGACAACATACAGCCATAGCACGACATTCAGCCGCCTTTCCGGCGAGACGTTGGCATTGATGGAGGAGGCGGCAGACCGGTTTGCTGACGACGCCACGTTGATGGCTGCCATCGGTATTTGGGATGAGAAGCTGACCGCCGCCGCCAAACGCCTGATCGGTTCATCAACCGACAGTGAGGCTTGGGGACCGCTCTTCGACTATGAAATCATGCACATCGTGTCTCAGGCCGAAAACGGTGTGATCGGCCTTTTGAAACACGAGCAACGCCGCCGCGCCATTCAGAATTTGCCTTCGTCCGCTTTTGTGATCGACCAGTTTGGCACGGTTTTGGTAGCCAACGATGCGGCCCGCGCCTTGCTGGGTCTATCCGAACTGAGGAAATTACCTGACAATCTGATTGATGCTGCTTTCATGAACGCCTATCGGGCCTTGCTGGACGCATGTGCCGATCCTGCCGCAGACAGCCGCAGTGCCATCGTGCGGATGGGAAAGGACGAAACCAGCCAATTCCTGTTTGAAGCCCGGATCAAGCCCGATGGAGACGATGGCATCATTGTCTTTCGCAAGATCGGTATAGGGCTAACCGACGTTGGCGCGCGGTTTTTGGCCGATGCATTTGAACTGACCGATTCTGAAGTCGGGATCATCAAATTGCTGATGGAAGGGTTGCTTCCGAAAGAGATAGCAGCACGCCGCAATACCGCCGAAGGCACGGTTCGCACGCAATTGAAGTCAATCTACCTTAAGACAGGCACTTCAGGGCAGACCGAATTGATGCGGATCGTATCGGGGATATCGCTTTTTCAGGTTGCAAAAACATCAGGTGACATTCAAAAGCTGCTCCGCCCGCAAGCAGGTGCGGCAAGTGATGGCCGACTTGTTTCTATAGGCGGCGGGCATTTTGTGCAGGTAAACGAAAGTGGAGCCGAGGTTGGAAAGCCATTTTTGTCTTTGCACGGTTTGTTTCTCGGCTATGCCTTTCCAACAGACGCAGAAAATTTGCTGAAGAGCAAAGGACTGAAGCGCATCGGCCTGATGCGACCCGGTTTTGGGCGGTCAACACCGGCAGCACAAGGTGAGACGCTTGGCGAGATTGTCGACCGGTTCACACAGGTGATGGACGCTTTGGGGATCGACAAGTGTCCGGTGGTCGCGCACGGTTTTGGCGGAGCGCACGCCTTCGCCTTTGCCAATCGCCATCCCGAGCGGGTGACTGCGCTGATCCTGATCGGTGCATTCTTGCCGGTTGCGAATATGGCCACGGTCATACGCCTGTCAGGCTTCCAGCGCGCCCTGATGTTTGCCGCGCAACACAGCCCGGCGATGTTCACCTTTTTTGCACGCACTGCGGCGAGGGTCTTGGAGCGCGATGGCATCATCGAGTTTCTGCGCCGTTATCTGGGCAGCAGCAAAGCCGATATTGAAATCCTCTCGCACCACGAAACGGAATCATCCATCCGCATGCGGCTGAACTTGGCGCAGGCGCAGCAAATAGAAACTTACCGGCAAGAGTGCCTGATGCAGATTTCTGATTTAACGCCATATGCAAGACATCCCAATGTCCCGGTGATTGTCATTCACGGGACGCAAGACCCGGTATTTCCCGTCGAACTTGTCCGCAAGGCGGCAAAGGCCCTTAAAGTCGACGCATTTCATGAACTGTCTGATTGCGGGCAGATGATCCTGTATGCCCGACCCGAAGTCGCTGTTGAGGCCATAGCACAATACGCGTGAGCAGGTTCCTTGCACCGGCTCCCCTTGCGCCTTATACGCTGCCGCACCAGATGGTGAGTGTGTGCAACACGCCCGCCTGAATGGCACAAAATCCTCGAGGAAATGTCTGTGATGACTGAACGACCCGATCTTTCGCGCCTTGCCGACAATGCGGCTGAACTTGTGGCAGCGGCCAAGAGCGCTGGAGCCGATGCGGCCGACGCGGTTGTCGCCTCCGGACGTTCGGTGAGCGTGACTGTTCGCATGGGCAAGGTTGAGGGAACCGAAGCCTCGGAAGGCGACGAATTCTCGCTGCGCGTTTTCTGTGGCAAGCGCGTGGCTTCCATATCCGCAGTGAAGGGCACGGACCCCAAGCGCCTGGCTGAACGGGCCGTGGCTATGGCGCGTGTTGCGCCAGAAGATCCATGGGCTGAACTTGCACCAAAGGAACTTCTAGCGCGGACCATACCGAATCTCGATCTGTTTGACCCGACTGACGTGAACGCTGCCGCTCTGACTGAAACTGCGCTGGAGCAGGAAGCGGCGGCCCTTGCGATCAGCGGTGTGAACAATTCCGGTGGCAGTTCGGCAAGTGCAGGCTTTGGCGGCATGGTGTTGGTGACATCGACAGGGTTCCATGGCTCTCACATGTCTTCGCGCTTCGGGCGCGGCATCAGCGTGATTGCGGGTGAAGGCACCAAGATGCAGCGCGACTATGAATTTTCCTCGCGCATACATTACGCCGAATTGGCGGATGCAGCCGAGATCGGCAGGATGGCGGGCGAGCGGACAGTCAAGCGATTGAACCCGTCGAAAGCCAAGACCGGTCCGGTCAATGTGGTGTTCGACCCGCGCGTCGCGCGCGGTTTTGCCAGCCATCTGGCGGGCGCGATCAATGGCGCATCGGTGGCGCGCAAGACCAGCTTTCTACGTGACAGGATGGGCGAACAGGTGCTGGCAAAAGGCGTAACGGTCATCGACAATCCGCTGCGCCTTCGCGGGCCAGCCTCGCGCCCTTTTGATGGCGAAGGCGTTGCCGGACAAGAAATGACGATGGTTGAAGAAGGTGTGCTGAAGCACTGGTTCCTGTCGCATTCGATCGCGCTGGAACTCGGCTTGAAGACCAATGGACGCGGAGCGCGTTCTGGCTCAACTGTTTCTGCATCCTCCACAAACTTCTCGTTTGAGCCGGGCGAAAAAACGCCGGAAGAATTGATCCGCGACGTTGGCACGGGCCTTTATGTGACGGAAGTGATCGGCCAAGGCGTAAACATGGTGACCGGCGAATATAGCCGCGGCGCTTCCGGCTACTGGATTGAAAATGGTGTGTTGACGCACCCGGTCTCGGAAGTCACGATTGCGGGCAATCTGAAAGACATGTTCATGAATGTGGTCCTTGCCAATGATGTGGACCGGAACTTTGGGACTGCTGCGCCGACGCTGGCAATTTACGGGATGACGCTGGCCGGTGAGTGAAGTTTCGGACCTTAAAGCAGATCTTGAACTGTTGCGGCAAGTAGCGGCGGAGGCAGGGCGGATTGCCATGGGCTACTTCCGTCGCGATCCGAAAGTGTCTTGGAAAGAAGGCATGTCACCGGTGACGGAAGCTGATTTGCACGCCGATGCATATCTTCGCGAAACGCTGCTGGCCGCGCGACCCGACTATGGCTGGCTGAGCGAAGAGACAGCGGACAACAGCGACCGCCTGGCGCGTCGCCGGACATTTGTAGTGGACCCGATTGACGGCACCAAGGCGTTTATCGACGGGCGCGATCTTTGGTGTGTCTCGGTGGCGATCGTTGAAGACGGGCAATCCCTTGCGGGCATTCTTGATTGTCCGGCGCGCGAAGAGGTGTTTGAAGCCTCGCGCGGGCAGGGCAGTTTCCTGAACGGTCGCCGGTTGAATTTGGGCACTCCGCGCAGTCAACCGCGCATGTCGGGCGCAAAGGTGTTTTTGAATGCTTATTCGGCAGCGGCCAATGTGACACCCGAGCATATGGGCCATATCCCCTCGCTCGCCTACCGGATCGCAATTATCGCGGACAATCGGCTGGATGCAACGTTTATCAAACCGCATTCCCACGACTGGGATTTGGCAGCGGCCGATCTGGTGCTTTGTGAGGCCGGGGGTGAAATCCGCCGGAAAGACGGAATGCAACCGACCTATGCAGGCCCAAATACGGTGCATGGCGTTCTGGTTGCTGGTCACAAGGTGATGACCGATGCCATGTTGGGTGTTGTCGCGCAAACGCCGTTCGTTTAGACCAAGGCCTGTTCGACATGCATTTCGGGGACTCTCATGAGCGGTACTGATTCAAAACAATTGCTGCATCTGGTATTTGGTGGCGAGCTGACAAAGCTCGGCAGCACCGAATTTCGCGACATCGACAAGCTTGATATTGTCGGTATTTTCCCCGACTACGCGTCTGCAGCGTTGGCCTGGAAGGCAAAGGCGCAAATGACAGTGGACAATGCGCATATGCGCTATTTCATCGTGCATCTGCACCGCCTGCTCGAACCTGGCAAAGGGTAACCGGCATTGACCGGACAACAAGAGACACGTGATGCAACTGTTGCACCAGTGCGCACAAATGGATTGATGCGCCGCGCATGGAAGCGGGTTCGGGTAAAGCTGAAGTCGCAAACCTGGGTCACGGGTTTGATTGTCGGTGCTATCTACTGGTTCATGAAGCTCGTGAACCGGACAAACCCGCTGGTGAAGGGTTCACATATTTTTGGCGAAGTTTACGCGGCAAACGCGCCAATGATCGTGGCGCTTTGGCATGGTCAGCATTTGATGACGCCGTTTCTGTCGCCGAGCGAATGCAAGATCGTGGCACTGCTTTCAAGAAGCGCTGACGCTGAAATCAATGCAAAAATCATCGACAGGTTGGGGTTCAAGACTGTGCGCGGCTCAGGTGGGCGAAATGCTGGTCAAAATACGAAGAAAGGCGGCGCGCGGGCGCTGCTTGGTCTCAAGAAAGCCGTTGATGACGGATACACGGCCGTAATGATTGCAGACATTTCAAAAAGTACGGCAAGACAGGCGGGCAATGGCATCATCCTGCTCGCCAAACTGACCGGCCGGCCGATTGTGGCCGGCGCATATGCTTCAAGCCGTCGCTACGTGTTGAAAAAAAGCTGGGACCAGACCGCAATCAGCTTGCCGTTCGGCCGTGCGGCGAGCGTGATGTCTGAACCGCTTTATGTTGAAAAAGATGCAAACGACACGAAGATGGAAAACTATCGGGTGGAACTGACCAGGCGGTTGAACATGATCACGCAAGAGGCGTACAGGCTGGCGGATGCGACAGCATGAGTGAACGCTGGGCGCGCGCCATGTTGACCGGATACCGATGGATGGGCGCTGCGATCTATCCAATTGTCGGACCCTATCTTGCCCTTCGCGCCACCAAGGGCAAGGAAGAGCACAACCGTCGCAATGAGCGCTATGGCCGGTCACAAATCGCCCGCCCCGATGGGCCACTCGTTTGGGTTCATGCGGCAAGTGTGGGCGAAACATCAGCCATGATCCCGCTGATCTCACAAATCGTGGCGAAGGGCATCAATGTTGTGCTGACCACCGGCACTGTCACATCGGCAAAACTTGCGGCCGAGCGCATGGGCGACCAGATTATCCACCAATATGTGCCGCTCGACCTGAAACCGGCGGTGAGTAATTTTCTGTCCTATTGGAAACCGGACCTTGCGCTGATTGCCGAATCCGAAATCTGGCCGATGACCATACTCGAGTTGGGCGCGCGCCGCGTGCCGCAGATATTGGTCAACGGCCGGCTGTCTGACAGGTCATTTGCAGCCTGGAAAAATCGCGCCTATCTGGCTGAGGCCCTGTTTGAAAACCTTTCACATGTCATCGCGCAATCTGAAGTGGACGGCAGTCGGTTCAGCGAATTGGGTGCAAGGCCGGTGACGGTTTCCGGCAATTTGAAAGTGGACACGACGCCGCCGCCTGCGGACGCGCACGAAGTCGCGCGGCTCGCCGGAATGATTGGAAAGCGCCCGGTTTGGGCGGCTATTTCAACGCACGACGGCGAAGAAGAGATTGTTGGTGAAGTCCATAAAATGGTGTCTGTACGCCATCCCGGATTGCTGACGATATTGGTGCCGCGCCATCCGGACCGGGCAGGTGCGATTGTGCAAATGCTTGAGGCAAAAGGACTGCGCGTCGCCCGGCGCAGTGCTGGCGAGGCGATCACTTCGGATACCCAGGTCTATATCGGCGATACGATTGGCGAGATGGGTCTTTTCCTGCGCTTGGTTGAAATTGCCTTTGTTGGCCGGTCGCTGTCTGCAACAGGCGGACAAAATCCGCTGGAACCGGCGGCGCTGGGGACAGCAGTGTTGTCCGGGCAGAATGTTCAGAATTTCCGCGACAGTTACAAGCGGCTGATTGCCGATGGCAACGCCCGGCTCGTCAAGGATAAGGACATGCTGGCGGCGGCGGTGAGCTATCTTTTAGGTAACGCGGAAGTCCGAACCAAAATGATTGATGCCGGTCTTCATGCGGTCAATGACATGCAAGGTTCGCTGGTTAAAACCATGGCCACACTTGAACCCTACATCCAGCCATTGGTCGTGAAGGCAAGGCTTGACCGGCTGACGGAAAAACGCTGATGGCCAGTGAAGCGCCGCCCTTTTGGTGGGAAAAGCCGGACTGGAAGGCGATGCTCTTGTCGCCGCTGTCAGGTATTTACGGAAAAGTTGCCAGCCATCGGATGGATAATGCCAAGCCCGATCTGATTGATTTGCCGGTGCTTTGCGTTGGAAATCTGACTGTGGGTGGCGGCGGCAAAACGCCAACCTCAGTGGCCATCGCCAATGCCGCAAAGAAAATGAAGCTCAAACCGGGCGTCGTTTCACGCGGATATGGCGGGATGAATTCCGGCGCCCGCATCGTGGATGCTGACCATGATCTGGCAAAACATGTGGGCGATGAACCGCTGCTTATCGCCCAACACGCGCCAATAGCCGTATCAGCCAACCGCCTTGCGGGTGCGAAACTGTTGCAGGAAAAGGGCGTGAATTTCATCATTCTGGATGATGGCTTTCAAAGCATGCGCCTGAAGAGCGATTTCAATCTGGTCGTCGTGGATGCGCGGCGCGGGGTTGGCAATGGCCATGTTATCCCGGGTGGTCCGCTTCGCGCACCGGTCGTGCCGCAACTGCGCCATGCGGATGCTGTACTTCGCATTGGCGACGGCGATGCGGCGGACCAGATTGTTCGACAGGCGGCAAAGGCCGGCAAAACCATCTATGTTGCCGCGACTGTGCCGGCCAAGAAAATGCAGCTTTCCGGCAAGCGCGTGCTGGCATTTGCCGGTATCGCCGATCCGGACAAGTTTTACGATACGTTGACGAAATGTGGTGCGTTCATTTCGCTGGCGCGCAACTGGCCCGATCATCATTTTTTTGGCGATGATGAACTGACGGAATTGTACCAGACCGCGCAAGCGGGTGATCTGGTGCTGGTGACGACGGAAAAGGATGCGATGCGTCTGGCGCGCGGCAGCGAGATTGCCCGTAAAGTATTGGAAGCCACGCTGGTATTTCGCATTGAAGTCGCTTTTGATCAAACCGACGCACCGCAGCGCATCATTGAAGCGACAGTGGAAAATTTCCGCCGCCGCCAACTTGCGCAGAAATAACTACGCCCGGGAACGCAGAGACGGGTCTGCTTCCAGCTCGCGTTCGAGCGACGCGCCGGCGTCAAAATAGGCTTCCTGACGTGAAACGCTCCAATATTTCAGATCGTCGAGTGCAATGAACTGGCCTGTGACAGCGCATATGACGTAATTGCCCGGAGACAGAACCTGAAAATCATGATCGAGATAGCGCACACGTGCCTCGCCCGAACCGCCCCGTTCATATCTGTTCATGTGATCCGCCGTTCACGCTGATGTCAATGAAAGCGCTTGTAATGGCGTTTGTGGCCATCGGCAAGAAAGACCACAACAAAGTTGTTCACCTGAACGCCGATGTTGTTTTCATAGGTCACCGGAGTGGCACACCGGACAGGCTTTTGGGGTTGCGTATCGCGCAAGCGAATGATCAGCGGGCCGGACATGCCACAACGATCTGGAGCGCCGCGCATGATTCTGGTGTGAACCGAAGGAGCGCCATTGATCTCGATTATCTCGGCCGAGGCGATGTTTGCAACAAGCGACAGCGCGGAGGCGATCAGCACACTGGCAAATTTGACACGCATGGAACCCACCTTTCAAAGCAACGAATGGGTGCATCATAGCGTGCATTGAGCAAATGTTAAGACTTTGTTTACCTTTGGACTATTTTCGCCCGAACAGCCGTTCAATGTCTGACAATTTCAACTCGATAAATGTTGGTCGGCCATGGTTGCAGGTGCCGGAGCCGGGCGTGGACTCCATCTGGCGCAGGAGCGCATTCATCTCGTCGGGCTTGAGAATACGCCCCGAACGGACGGAACCATGGCAAGCCATGCGCGAAGCGATGGCGTCGATCCTGAGCGAGAGACCGTCGGCTGCATCCTGCTCCGCCAATTCGTCTGCAAGGTCATTGACGAGCGCGGCCACATCGACTTTCCCGAGCATCGACGGCGTGGCGCGCACCGCGACTGCGCCGGGACCGAACCGCTCAAGCATCAATCCGAATCGTTCAAATTCGCCGGAGTGAGACGCAAGCCTGTCCGCATCATCCGGCGACAAGTCGATGATTTCCGGAATGAGAAGGAGTTGTGATGGCAAAACTCTATCCGACAGCGCGCCTTTGAGGGCTTCGTAGACGAGCCGCTCGTGCGCGGCGTGTTGGTCCACAAGGATCAGCGAATCTCCGCTCTCTGCAACAATATAATTGGCAGCGATTTGTGCGCGCGCCGCGCCGAGCGGGTGGCTCTGATATTGATCACTGTTTGATACAGGGGTGAAAGCGGCAGACGGCCTGCCGACGTGATCAAATGCCGCCTGTCCGGTTTCGGCAAAGCCTCGCGGACGAAATGGCGAATCCGATGGCGACCATGGCGCTGAGGGGCGCTGCCCCTGCCATGACCGGTTATCGGTAAAGCCGGATGGCCCGCCGCGAAACGCATCCATTATGCCTGCGGCACCAGAGGTGGCTGCGCGAATGCCGGAGTTGGCCAAGGCCTGGCGGATCGCGCCGATGATGAGGCCGCGCACGAGGCCGGGATCGCGGAAACGCACATCGGCTTTGGCAGGATGAACGTTGACATCAACCAGCCCCGGTTCAAGCTCCAGGAATAGCGCCACGATTGAATGCCGGTCGCGGGCCATTGAATCCATGTAGGCGGCGCGGATGGCGCCGGCGATCTGCTTGTCCTTGACAGGCCGGCCGTTGACGTAAGCGAACTGATGCGTCGCCGAGGCGCGGTTGTAAGACGGCAGGCTGGCAAGCCCTTTCAAGGTTACACCCTCGCGAATGGCATCGATTTCAATCGCGTTGTCGGTGAACTCAGCGCCGATGACATCACTGACACGGCGGCGCGAAGGAAGGGTGGTCTCGTCTGTGCCGGTCAGGATCAGCGATTGCCGGTCCGGCCCTGAAAGTTCAAAACGCACATGCGGAAATGCGATGGCGATACGGCGGATCACATCCGTGATCGCGGATGCTTCGGCGCGTTCGCCCTTCATGAATTTGAGCCGCGCAGGCGTGTTGAAAAACAGGTCGCGCACTTCGACCTGTGTACCCTTTTGGCAAGGAGATGGGCGCGGGCCAGAGAGTTTGCCGCCATCGACGGAAACTTCCATGCCGCTGTCGCTGTCTGTGGTGCGTGACTTGATTAACAAATGCGACACGGACCCGATGGACGGCAACGCCTCGCCGCGAAATCCCAGGGAGCGAATGTCGAGAAGGTCATCGGAAAGCTTGGACGTGCAATGGCGCGAAACCGCCAACACAAGTTCTTCGACCGGAATGCCAGAGCCATCATCTGTGACGCGGATCAGTGACAGGCCGCCGCCTGCTGTGACAACAATCACCTTGCGCGCGCCGGCGTCCAGCGCGTTTTCAACCAATTCTTTCACGACGCTGGCCGGTCGCTCGATGACCTCGCCGGCGGCAATCTGGTTGATGACGGTTTCTGAAAGCTGGTGAATGGCCATGGACCGCATATAGGCGGATTCGCGCAGCAGTGGGAGACACTGTTGTCACATTCGCTTGCTTTGGTGGTCTGAGGCCTTAGTTTATGTACACAAAGGGAGACAATCCATGGTTATGTCCACAGCCTATGCCGCAAATCCGGGCCACAAGATCACAGTTACGCCGTTTCAAGGTCGCGTGGTGGTGAGTTTCAAAGGCACAGTCGTTGCGGACACCGTCAAAGCGCTGAGCTTGAAGGAAGCGTCCTACCCAGCGACTTTATATGTCCCGCGCGACGACTGCAAAATGGAGCATTTTATTGTGACGGACAGGACGACCAAATGTCCGTTCAAAGGCACCGCGCGCTATTGGTCGCTGTCGAGCAAGGACGGTATGTCTGACAATGCCGTCTGGGGTTATGACAATCCTTTTGATCAGGTTGCAGAAATAGACGGACATGTCGCCTTCTATCCAGACCGCGTTGATATCCGCGCGGGCGGGGCGTGAGGGGGCAAAAAATGAACCGGCTTTTTGCATCAACACTGGTCATGATTTCTCTTACAGTATCTGCCAGTGCCATTGGTCTGCGGCAGGTGATCCGTGACTGCGGGCCGGACGGCAAACTTTATTGCAAAAATGTCGGCTATGGCGCGCCGATGCAGGCATGTCTGTCGCGCAACAAGGAAAAGCTGACACCAATCTGCCGTGCCATTGTGGACCGGCTGGACAAAGGCGAAAAGGTCACACTGTTCGGTGGATGAAGGTCAGCCTTCCTGCCGCGTCGGAACCGGGTGATCTTCCTTTGAACCAAACCTTTGTCGGATGCTCTTTTTGACAATGGCGAACGAGCGTCCGAACGGCGCGACAACACTGCCGACAGCGGTTTCCAGAGCGCTGTCCTGATGGCCAAGGCCATAGGTCAGTTTCTCGTCCTTTGACGGGATGTAAAGCGTTCCGAACAGCCAATCGAAAATCGACAGGCAATAGCCCATGTTCTTGTCGAAATGCTTTGGATTGATGGAATGATGCACCTGATGGTGCGGCGGTGTCTGGATCAATTTGGCGAGCCAGCCTGACACATAAATTGGCAGTTCGGTATGGCGCAGATGGACGGTGGTATACCAGAACGCCATTGAAATCAGGTTGGCGTGGACTGGATCAACGACTTGCGCAGACGCGCCGAAATACCAGACGATCGGGCCCTGCACCAAGCTTGAGACGATACCGATAAGGATCGGAAACATCGCCAATTCGACCGGATGTTGCCGCCATTCGGTTATTGGCGTCAGGACCTCGGCGGAATGATGAACCTTGTGAAATTCCCATAGCGCCGGAATCCGGTGCATCAGGAAATGCGCAAACCAGTAGCCAAATTCCACTGCAAGAAACACCAGAAGCATGGTGATGCCGGTGACGACCCAGCTTGGCGCGATGGGTGCGGGACGCATGCCGGTGAGCGCATCCAGCGCGGCCACCGCAGAGTCCACGCTGACAAAGGTCAAACCGCCAACCATCAGGCCTTGAAGCAAAAGGTAATAAGCGCCGAGGAAGAACAGCTTCACGTCCAGTTTCGTCGAGGAATGCGCAACAAGGCGCGACGGCCATAAAATGCGTTTGATCTGTGCAAGGCTGAACAGGCGGCGTTTGAAGATCATCAACAGGACAAGCCCGAATAGTGCCGCGCCGAGATAGGTGGGCAGAAAATACTGCGACTTCGGCACGATCAGATAGCTGACCGGATAAAGGACGTAGGAAAGAATGGTGTCAAACATCGTCGCAATTGCCCTTCTTGAGATACCCAAAACTAGCGGGCAATGATTGAAGAGGGGTAAAGTCGGGCGGGCTTTCAAAAGGTACAATGCGCCTAGCGCACCAGCCAATCCCTGACTTTCACCGCATTGGCTGACAGCGGTCTGTTTTTTTGCCAGACGACATGAAAAGCCGAGCCGGTGATCATCTCATGGTCGCTCATGGCCACCAATCTTCCGTCGGCAAGCATGGCATCGACCAGATGTCGCCAGCCGAGCGCGATGCCTTGTCCGTTCAAAGCAGCTTGAATGACTGAAACATAATCGTTGATCAGCAAGCCCCTGTTTTTCGACGGCAGTGCAATGCCGGCGCTGGCAAACCACTCTTCCCATGTTGGTGCCGCGCGCCATGGCTCTTCAAGGTGAATGAGGCTGTGGGTGGTCAACGCGCGAACCTCGCCGGGATTGCCCTGTCTTGCAATATAGGATGGCGAGGCGACGGCGATGATTTCTTCCGGCGCAAAAAGGCGTGTGTCGTAAGTCGGCCAGTTGGCAGGGTTGCCCCCGCGAATGGCAAGCGGGATGTTTTCGGCGGCGATGTCAAGATCGCGGTCGGATGTGTGAAGCCGAAGTTCAATCCCCGCCAGCGCTTCACGCGCTTCTTGCAGTCGTGGAACCATCCACATCGAGGCGAAGGCATTGGAGACCGAGAGCGTGACATGGCTGGCAGCTATGAGGGCAGATATGGATTCGGCGGATTTGCGGATATGCCCGAGGCCAAGTGTGACATCAGCATGGAAGCGCTGCCCGGCCTCGGTCAAGCCGACACGCCGGTGCCCGCGGTAAAATAGCGCCACGCCAAGTTGGGTTTCAAGGTTTCGGATTGCGTAGGAGACAGCGGCTTGGGTCATTCCTAGTTCATGGGCAGCAGCGGTAAAGCTCATCAGGCGCCCGGCACATTCAAAAATGACCAGATTTCCAGCAGACGGGAGGAGGTGGCGCAGGTTTCGCATAAGTATGTTTTATGCAAAATTGCGAATTTTTCCAGCGTTACAAAGCGTTCGCACAAAAATAGTCTGGGGCAATGGAGGAACAGCAATGGACTCGATCGAAGCTATCGTGACGCCAAACCCGGCAGCCGAACCACACCGTGAACGCAGTGGCGGGCGGCAGTCGCGTCGCGACAAGCGGGCGGGAGGCCCGGTTGGGATCTATCCGCCCTACATCATGCGCAATATTCCAACCTACGATATTTTATCAGAAGAGAATTTGCAGAAGATCGAGAAAACCTCCGACCGGATTTTGGCTGAAATCGGTATTGAGTTTCGCGATGATCCGGTCGTTCTGGACCATTGGAAACGGGCAGGGGCGAAGATCACCGGCAATCTGGT
>JANMEX010000153.1:0-1608 GCA_031377485.1 Phyllobacteriaceae bacterium | reverse complement strand
TTCCGGGCTCCGCTACGCGGCCCCGGAATGACGGTCGTTGGAGGAGGGCGAACGGAAGATCAGCTCAAAGGCGGAAATAATTCAAACCACCTCATACCCCGTCTCTTCCGCCGCCCGTTGCAGCGTGTGCCAGAACGAGCGCGCAAAGGAGCGGAAGACGAACAGGTCGAAAGTTTGCGCATCGCGCCGATAAATCTGCGTGAAGATGCTGTGGTGCGCAGTCGAGAGGCCGGTTCCGGCGGGGAAGGCGGCGAGGCTGAAATCTATCGGGTAGAGTTTGGACAGCACCCATTCGGCCTTGGGGCCTGAAATGCGCAAAGCAGTGCGGCCATGCGTCAGATCGATGAGCGAGCCATCCGCCGGTTTCAGTTTTGCGCGTATTGAATCACCCAGCGGTGCCGGCCCGGCGAGGAAGCAGCGGTTGGCGGCGATCTTGAAGGCGGTGTTGCCTTCCAGCTTGGACATTGTTGCGACGAGTTTTTCGATCTTGTCTATTGCATCCGGGAATGCGGCGAGTTCGGCGAGGAAACCGAAATCAGTCTCGCTCAAAGTCAAGCCGATGCCATCCGCGAGATTGCCATATTGGCCGGGCTTGAAATCAAGACCCAAAGCGGAGGCGCGGTCAGACATGCATGCGTCTCCCTTCCGGATCGAACATGTGGCAATCGACGATCTCGACGGGAAGATGCCGGCCGGTGAGCGGTGCGGTGGCGTAAGCCGATGTGCCGATGCGGCTCTTGCCGTTTTTGACCAAGGCGAGCGCGATGTATTTCTCCAGCGCTGGCGAATAGCAGGCGGCGGTGACGTGGCCGAGGCTGGTGGCCGGTTCGGTCAGTTCATCCTCTTCAACAATGTGGCTGCCGCCGGAGATGGGCTTGCCGCTGGAGGAGAGGATGCCGACGAGAGACAGGCGGTTTTCGTCGGTGAGGCCCGGGCGGTTCATCATCGACTGGCCGATAAAGGGTTTCTTCTTTGACAGCATCCACTCCAGATGGAGGTCATGTGCCGTCGTGCGGCCGTCGATTTCCGCGCCGGTGACATGGCCTTTTTCGATGCGCAGCGTGCCGAGCGCCTCAAGGCCGTAGGGCGTGATGTTGAAGGGTTTGCCCGCTTCCATCAGCGCGTTCCAGACAGATTGCCCATGGCCCGCGCCGGAATAGACTTCGTAGGCGAGTTCGCCCGAGAACGAGAGGCGGCAAATGATGACGGGCAGGCCTGCAATCGTGGCGTGGACGATGCCCATGAAGGGCAGCGCGTCGGTGTCCACTCGCGCGCCTTCGGTGCACGTTTCCAAAACCTTGCGGGCGAAGGGGCCGCTGACTGCCGCGCCTGCCCACTGGTCCGTGACTGAGGTGAGGTGCACTTTCAGGTCCTGCCACATGCATTCGAGGCAGTAGTCGAGATGCTGCATCACCTTGCCGGCATTCGCCGTTGTGGTGGTCATCAAAAACTGGTTTTCACCAAGGCGCCATGTCGTGCCGTCGTCCATGGCGAGGCCATCCTCGCGCAACATCAGGCCATAGCGGGCTTTTCCGACGGCAAGATTGGAGAACATGTTGGTGTAGACGCGGTCGAGGAATTTGCCTGCGTCCGGGCCTTGGATGTCGA
>JANMEX010000301.1:0-1827 GCA_031377485.1 Phyllobacteriaceae bacterium | reverse complement strand
CTGACAAGGACACTGCGCGTTCCAGCAATTCCGGCGATGGCTCCTCGCACACGCCAAACTCTCTCTTCAACAGCATTCAAGCGATGGCCTGCTGCCGGTTTCGTGGACACCGAGTTAGGGTGTTTCCAATGAAACTGGAGCGAACGAATGCAAAGACGAAAGTTCAGCCGCGAGTACAAGCTTGAGGCAGTGAAATTGGTGCGGGATCGCGGCGTCGGTGTCGCGCAGGCAGCGCGGGATTTGGATGTTCACGAGAACGTCCTGCGCAAATGGATCAAGGAATATGGCGCTGATCCGATGCAAGCCTTTCCGGGGCATGGTCAAATGAAGCCTGAGCAGGTTGAGATAGACCGTCTTCGCAAGGAGGTCGCCAAGCTGAGGGCGGAGCGTGACATTCTAAAAAAGGCCGCAGCCTACTTTGCGAGGGACGCGATATGAAGTTCGCGTTCATTGCAAGGCACCGGAGCATCTGGCCGGTGGCGTGGCTATGCGAAGCACTGGATGTGTCACGTTCAGGCTTCCATGCCTGGCTCAATCGGTCCCCGAGCAGACATGCCCGCTACGATGAGACGCTGCTTGGTAAAGTCCGGGACAGCTTCACGATGAGTGACCGAACCTACGGTGCGCGGCGTGTCTGGCACGATGTGCTGGCTGAGGGGTTATCCTGCGGCCTGCATCGGATCGAGAGGCTTATGCGGGAGAATGGACTGCGGTCCCGGCCGCGCCGCCGCGGGCTGCCGAAAGATACCGGTTATCGAGCTGCAGCATCGGAGAACCTGCTTGATCGCTCCTTCGAGGCTTCGGCCCCGAACCAGAAATGGGTTGCTGACTTCACTTACATCTGGACCGCCGAAGGATGGCTCTATGTTGCCGCAGTTGTCGACCTATTCTCACGCCGCGTCGTGGGGTGGTCGATGAACGTCAACATGACATCGCAGCTCGTTGCTGACGCATTGATCATGGCGATCTGGCGCAGAGGCAAGCCGGACGCCCTGCTGCATCACTCGGACCAAGGCAGCCAATATACCAGTGAGCAGTTCCAGCGCCTGATGGCCGATCACGGCATCACCTGCTCGATGAGCCGGTCCGGCAATGTCTGGGATAATGCGGCGATGGAAAGCTTCTTCTCATCACTCAAAACGGAAAGGACAGCCCGAAAAGTCTACCGTACCCGCAACGATGCCAAGGCAGATGTATTTGACTACATCGAGCGCTTCTACAATCCGAGGCGCAGACACTCGACACTGGGATATCTCAGCCCGGTGGACTTTGAAAACAAAGTGGGATTAGCTTAACTCGGTGTCCGAAAAACCGGCAGCAGGCCAGTACGACGCCAATGAAATAGAGGGCGAGCGGAATGCGTGGCACGCCTTTTCCAAACGCAAGTGAGATGACAAATGCAAGTGCACTAAACAAGAAAAGCAAAGAACTGGCGGTTAGGAGAAGCCCAAGCGGCCCGTCCCTCAGTTCGGCAATGGTCGACATAGGAAGTTTTGAAAACACCAGATTGATGACGACTTCGATGCCTTCCAAGCTCGCCAGTGAAGCAAAGTGGGCAACGAAAGCGATTACGCCAAAAGGCCCCGCGCGTCGTCCAAAGGCAAGGAAAAGGCCGACGACCAGTCCAAGCGCCATGATCTCGGCGAGCGGTGCCAGAAGTTGAGTGAGATCGGTAGTTGCGATGATTGAGCTGCGCTTGGCTGCATTGACCAGCAGAATGAGCGCGCTTCCCAACCCGGCGATGGATGCAACACGATAAAGTCCGGCGTTGGATGCCGCTTCATTGGACTGTGCAATCCCTGAATTTTGTGTGCCCTGAAATTCTTC
>JANMEX010000129.1:0-2773 GCA_031377485.1 Phyllobacteriaceae bacterium | reverse complement strand
GCCAAAGCCGCTCACCGGTGGCAAGGCCTGCTGCCGTCAATTGCGCAGACAATTCGTCATTGTTCGAAAAAAGACCTGCATGGAGCGAGCCAAGCGCCACAATGATTGCGCCGGTCAGCGTCGCAAGGTTGATCATGAATTTCGGATCGTATTTGGTGCGGCAGAAATGCAGCGCATCGGCCAAAACAAGTCGTCCTTCAGCATCAGTGTTCAAGACTTCAATTGTCTGACCCGACATGGACGTAACAATGTCGCCCGGGCGCTGCGCGTTGGCATCGACCATGTTTTCCACGAGGCCGATAATGCCAATCACATTGGCCTTTGCCTTGCGCGCTGCGAGAACGTGCATCAAGCCGGTCACGGCCGCCGCGCCGCCCATGTCGCCTTTCATGTCTTCCATGCCGGCGGCCGGTTTGATTGAGATACCGCCACTGTCGAACACAACACCTTTGCCGACAAAAGCGATGGGCTTTTCTTTGGCCTTGCCGCCATTCCAATGCATCACGACCATCAGCGGCGGACGCACGGAGCCTTGGGCGACGCCGAGCAAGGCGCCCATCCCGAGCTTTTTCATATCCTTTTCGGACAAAGTCTCAACTTTGACACCAAGCGATTCAAGTTCTTTGGCCTTGGCTGCGAACTCTTGCGTGCCCAAAATGTTGGCTGGCTCGTTTACAAGGTCACGCGTAAGCACCACGCCGCCATGCACAGCCTCGCGGGTCGCGAAAGCCTTTTTTGCACCGGCAGAGTCAGCCGTCAAAATCGTTATCTTTGCCGAACTGGTCAACTTTCCGGAATCGTCTTTCTTGGTCTTGTACTTGTCGAACGTATAGCTGCGCAGCAAAAGTCCGAGTGCAAAATCAGCAGCATCATCGGCAGAAACTGGCTGCCCATCCAGTTCCAGCAAAACGCTGGCGGTCTTGGCGTTTCCGAGCTTGGAAGCAACGGTGCCACCAAGCTTCATCCAGCTGTTGGCATCCAACTCTGCGGTTTTGCCAACGCCGGTGATCACCAATCGCTCGAGCGTTGTGTCTGCGGGCACCAACACTTCTGCAGTTCCGTTCGCCTTGCCTTTGAAATCTGCGGCAGCAATCGCCTTGTCGAGCGAAGGACCGGCAAAATTCCGCGCTGTTTGCGATTGTTTGCCATCGGCAGACGAAAAAATGAACAGAACGCCTGTTGGCTGTTTGCCTGGTTTGACAAAGGTGATGACCGGGGTTGGCGCCATTTGTGGGGAATCCATTTGTTGTTATCTTGTTTGAATTGATGTTTTGGGGCAATCGGCGGCTTTTGCAAGCTCATCCACGCGTTCATCTTTCATAAACCCTGTTTCTTCGCCTCATGTTAGCCAAGATCAATTAGGATTTGAGTGTTCCGGGTCGGCATGATAGCGCCGGTGAGGATTTTACGAACGTGGCGGGGGCGCCCGAATAACGATAACGGAGTCGACCCGAACCCATGAAGGTTCTCGAGCGATACATCCTGCGCCGCATCCTTGTTCAGTCCGCTGGCGCCGCCGCCGCGTCGCTGGGCATTGTCTGGATTGTTCAGGCGTTGACCAAAGTTGATCTGGTTACCGATACTGGCCAGTCGATTGGGTCTTTCCTCTATTTATCGCTGTTGATCCTTCCCGCGATTGTGCCCATCGTCATGCCATTCGCCATATTGATTGCCACCTCGCAGACACTCAACACGATGAACACAGATTCCGAGCTCGCGGTTATCCATGGCGCAGGAACTCCAAAGCTAATGATCTATCGCCCGATCATGATCGTTGCAGTCATGGCATCTGCGATAACGTTTTTCTTCGGAAACTTCGTTGAACCGTATTCGCGCCAGACGGCGCGCTATCTGGTTTCGGAGGCCCGGGCCGATTTCGTGTCACTGCTCATACAGGAAGGAACTTTCCGGCAGGTTGACAACAACGTTTACATGCAAGTCTCTAAACGCGAACCGGGCGGCTCACTGAGTGGATTGTTTATTGCTGATAGTCGTGATCCGGCACTTGATATGATTTATTATGCCCGCAAAGGGGCGCTTATCAAACGGGATGGCACGAATCTCCTTATGATGGCTGATGGCGAAATCCATCGCAAGACAATCAAGGATGGCCAGGTGTCGATCATCCGTTTCACGTCGTATGCCTTTGATTTATCGGAGTTTTCTTCAGGCAAAACCGGAACCACACTGTTGCCCAAAGATCAGACCACTCCATATTTGTGGGCACCAGATCCCAACGACAGGGTTTTCCAGAAAACACCGCTGCAGTATGCGACGGAATTGCATCGGCGATTGTCCGAATGGCTTTATCCGATTGCTTTTGCGATGATCAGCGTCGGTGCCTGTGGAAAAGCGCGCACACACCGCCAGCATGCGACAATTGTAACGCTCAATGCCGTCGGCGCTGCATTTCTGCTTCGTTGGTTCGGTATATTTGCCGAAGATCAGGCTGAACAGAGCAGTCGCGCTGCGCTGCTGGTCTATGCGGTCCCAATGCTTGGGATTCTTATTCCGGCATGGCTGGCTTCACGCAACATCACGATTGAATGGCCAGGGTTCATTCAAAAATGGACGAATGACAAGACCTCCCGCCTCGCTGATATGCTGATCGCGCTTCGCGTCCGAATTTCAGGCTTTCGCCGTTCGTCTTCGGGAGAAGTATCATGATCGGTTGGACGCTCGGACGCTATTTCTTTGCCCGATATCTGGTGATGGTCAGCTACTTCCTGCTCGGCATCATGGCCATGATTTTCGTGACAAATTTCACGCAGAT
>JANMEX010000069.1:0-7979 GCA_031377485.1 Phyllobacteriaceae bacterium | reverse complement strand
CTGCCGCCTCAAGGACTTCAGGCGCATCGCAACCCGATACGACCGATCCGCAACAAACTTCTTCGCCGCAGTCTGCATTGCCGCAATCTTCTGTTACTGGTTATGAGTCTGGAACCTAGATCGGGTGTAGTTTTTTACCTTTAATGAAGTCTGTTTTTCGCCCCCGTTCCAGCCGTTCAATCTGCGCCTGCGAATTCCCGAAAGCGGACATTGAAGTTAAAGGACGGTGGCGAATAACCCGGACCTTTGATTAACCACCATCCTTCTCGACCTTATCCGCGCCATATGCATCAGCAGCTGTGTACTTGCCAACTTTGGTTGACAAGCGGTTGCGGCCCCGTTCAACGCGCTTTCAGCGCTTTGCCCAGCACAGTTTCCTAGCGTGTTGCGACATAGGCTGGTGCAACATCAAAATAGTTGATACCTGCTTCCAAAGCCGCGTGAACAGTGGCGATTGCCTCCGCTAGATCGACATCGTGTAACACGCAGCCCAGCGAAGACGCCCCGGACGAGAGAGAGTGCCGAAACACTAATGTTGGTTTTGCCAGACTATTTTGTTTCATTCCCGGTCGGGCCTGTTCGAACGGCGCAAAATCTATTGGCGTGAAAGCGAGATGCCGTTCCCGCCTGACCTTGATCATGGCTGACCATCTTTCTGGTTTTAATGAAACGACAAGGATGTCTCAGAGGTCCCTGCATTTCTAAAAAGTCCGAAGGTCAGGACGTTTGGTACAGTCTATGAAAAAGAACCGCCGGAACAAAGCGTGTTCCGGCGACCCTGTCAGAAGCGAGAGTCAGTAACCGCCTTTGCCCGCAGGTTTGACCATCAGAACCGTGATCAGGGCGTAGACCACACCCGCTACTAGCGCAGTCGGCAGCGAAGCCGTCAGATAATCATAAGGAGTATTCGAGGCATAGCTGACCGGGTTCAGCAAGTATAGATAGGTAAAGAACCCCGCCAGCATCGCAAGAACTGCCGCCGGGTTGAAGCCGCCCCAGTAGTGGTAATCGGTCCCCGGACCGCCCACGAACACCGCGCGGATATTGATCCGCTGGCGCCGAAGGATCAGATAGTCGACGATCTGGATCGCGCAGATCGGTGCGAAGAAGACGCCGATGAAGGCCAGGAAGGTCCCGAAGTTCGAGAAGAAGAGGTCGGGCACGACAAGGCTGACAAAGGCCACGGGGACCAGAGCGAACAGCATCAGCGTATTCCAGCGCGACTTTGCCAGCGCAGGCACCTGCCGAAGACCGACCGCCGTCGCATAAACCCCGGCCAGCGTGGTCCCAAGATTGGCGGCAATCACGAAGACCAGCGCGATAACCCCATAGGTTGGGCCTCCAAGCGTGATGAGCCAGGCCGAAGGGTCAGACACTTGCAACGCAAGTATCGCCGCCAGCCCGACGACGCTGAGAACCGGAACTGGCAGCCCCATGCCGAGCATCGAGGGCAGCGTGGCGGTATGTGCGTTCGGGGACTTGCGGACCATAGCGCCGATATAGGGCCACCAGCTGAGCAGGCTAACGATGCCGATCTCGATCCCGGTCACATAGTCCCACCGAAGGCTACCCGAGGCGTAGGCAGGCTTCGCCGCGGCGATGGCTTCAGACTGGTTGGCCAAAAGTACCCAGACCATCCAGACGCCGACACCCACGATAACAAAGAACAAAAGCTGCGAGACGCGCTCAAGTCCGGTGCCGCCGCGCATCAGGATGGCGAAAACCAGCACGCAGGCCAGAACGGTGACGATCCGCACGATCATGTCGACGCTGCCAGGGTCGACGGCGCCGATGGCTACCAAAAGTTGTCCAACGGACTTGCCGAAGAAGATCATCAACAGGCAGTTCCAGCCAATGATCGAGGCGTATTGCAGGAAGACCGTGATGATCCAGCCGCGGTCTCCAAACTGCGGCCGGGCGGCAGCGATGCTGTCGATGCCGTACCGTGTGGCGGTGGGGACCACCGCGAGGGTAACCATAAGCATCCCGATCATGGCACCCGATGTCATGGCGGCCATGCCCATCTTCAGGTTTAGATAATAGCCTACATATTCGCCGATGATGTAGCACCAAGTGGCGGCGGCGGTGACCAGAAGGACTGCGAAGAGCTGCCACTGGTTCCAGTCACGCTCGGCCAGGGTGAGCGGCCAACCGGTTTCGTCTGAGGTGTTGGGCGCGCTCATGACCACCCCCACATCAGCAGGAGGGCCGGACCGAAAACGCCCAGCAACACAAGCCAGACCCAGTCGATCCCGCCAAAGCCTGCGCCCTGGTTTTCGGGTTTCTCCAGAACGGCGAGGCGCCGTTCAAGCTCCGGATGGAGCGCTTCTTGTGTCATGTCAGTTCCTCCTATTGTGATTTTGGTTTGCTGCGCCCGGTTTGCGTGCACCCCGGTCGCGGGTGCATGGTGTCATCCTCTCAGCCGTTCCCCTTTCGGGTCGTACCAAGGGCGAAGCTGGGCGGTGATCGGAAAGCGTTGCCAGGCGATCTCGACTTCCCATGTGCCCGAGGAGAGCCAGTCCTCGGTGACGCCTTCGGGGTTCGAGACATAGCCAATGCCGAGCGAGCACCCGATCCGGTGACCATAAGCGCCAGAGGTTACAGAGCCGACGATCTGACCATCCCGAAGAATCGGCTCGTTGTGGTAAAGGTGTGGCGGGATGCGCTCGACCATTAGCTTCAACTGCACCAGACGGCGCTTGACCAGCCCCTCCGATTTCTGCCGCACCAATGCCTCTCGCCCGATGAAACCGCCGGGTTTGTCCATGGTAACGGCAAAGCCAAGGCCCGCCTGCAAGGGTGTGTCCTCTTCGCCGATGTCATGACCCCAGTGGCGATAGCCCTTTTCCATGCGCAGGGAGTTGATGGCGAAATAGCCGCCCATCTTCAGGCCCAGATCGGCGCCGGCCTCGACAACACGATCAAAGACATGGGTGGCGAATTCTGCGGGCATGTAGATCTCATAGCCCTGCTCGCCCACATAGGTCAGGCGGCTGGCGCGGACCCGGGCATATCCAAGGTCAATCTCCTGGCTGGTGCCGAAGGGGAAGGCTGTATCCGAGAAATCGGCGGGGGAAATCATGCCCAAAAGCGCCCGCGCCTTCGGTCCCATCAGCGCCAGCATCGGCAAGCCCGAGGTTACGTCCGTCACAAAGGCATGCGCCTCGGCCGGGATTTGCCGCTTTAGCCAGGCCAGATCGCGGCGCTGCGACACGGCGATGGTGACGACAAGAAACGAAGTTTCGGAAAGGCGGGTAACCGTGACATCCGCCTCGATCCCGCCCAGTTCATTCAGCCATTGGGTATAGATTACGCGGCCAACCGCGACGTCGATCTGATTGGCGCAGACCCGGTTCAGGACCGTCTTCGCATCCCGGCCCTCGACTTGATACTTAACAAAGCATGAATGATCGAACAGCGTAACGTTGTCCGCCGTGTTGCGGCATTCTTCGCCGCAAGCGTCGAACCAGTTTTGCCGTCCGTAGGAATAGCTAATTGCCGGACTGGTCCCCGCAGCGCCGAAGAAGCCCGGGCGTTCCCAGCCTGCCGCTTCGGTCATGCAGGCCCCCAGCGCCTTTAGCCGGTCATGGAACGGGCTGCGGCGAATGTCCCGGGCGGTGGCGAACTGGCGGTAGGGCCAGTGCATGTCAAAAAGAAGCCCCAGAGTTTCGGTAGTGCGTTCTTCCAGATAGGCGCGGTTGCCCTGAAACGTCTGCACCCGGCGGACGTCCACATCCATCAGCTCCACCGGCGGACGGCGGTCGCGGATCCAGTCGGCCAGAGCCTTGCCGACCCCACCCGAGGACAAGATGCCGATCGAGTTGAAACCGGTGGCGCAAAACAGGCCCGGCACTTCCGGCGTCTCGCCCAGCAGATAGCGGTCGTCGGGTGTAAAGCTTTCGGGGCCGTTGAAGAACAACTGCACTCCGGTCCGCTCCAGAACCGGCACGCGGCGAGTTGCGGTTTCCAGATAGGGCGCGATGTGGTCGATATCCTCGGGCAGAGTGCCGAAGGCGAAGTCGTTGGGGATACCCTTCTGACCCCAGGGCTTGGCGTTCGGCTCGAAAAAGCCAACCAGAAGCTTGCCGGCGTCTTCCTTGTAGTAGGTCCACTCATCGCCCAGAAACAGCACGGGCAGATTGCGCGGCAGGCCTTCGACCGGTTCGGTCACGATGTAGAAATGTTCGGCCGCATGCAGCGGGATCGTGACGCCGATCTTTGCCGCCAGATCGCGAGACCACATGCCGCCGCAGATCACCACGGTCTTGGCCTTGATCGGCCCTTTGTCGGTCATGACCCCGGCGGCCTTGCCATTCTCGACCAGGATCTGCGTGACGGCGGTGTGCTCCAACACCTTTGCCCCGCGCATCCGTGCACCCTTGGCATAGGCCATGGTAACATCGGTCGGGTTGACCTGACCATCTTGTGGAAACCAGAAGCCGCCAACGATACCTTCGGTGCTGATCGGGGCCCAGCGTTCCTTGATCTCGCTGGGGCTGACTGGTTCCACCGGCAGGCCGAAATTCCGCCCCATAGAGGCACCGCGCGCCAATTCTTCATACCGCCCCTGCGTGTTGGCCACCCGCAGGGACCCGCGCCGCTGAAAGCCAGTCGCCTGACCGGTTTCCGCCTCGAGCGTGCCGAAAAGCTCGCCCGTGTATTTAGCCAGTTCCGTCATCCGCCGCGTGGCACGCAATTGCGTGACAAGGCCTGCCGCATGCCAGGTGGTCCCGCTTGTCAGTTGCTGGCGCTCGCAGAGTACGACATCGGTGATGCCGATCTTGGTCAGGTGGTAGGCCACCGAACAGCCGGCAACCCCGCCACCGATTATAACCACCTCGGCGCGGTCAGGAAAATGCTCTGCCATATCGGTCTCCCTCAACGCGTTCCCGAATAACTTTCTTCCTTGGCATAAGGGAACCACCAGAAATCCTGCCGCTCGGCCTTCGGGTCGATCATCACGAACTTGGTGTTCTGGAATTGTGACAGCCCTTCGGGACCTAGTTGCCGTCCGTTGCCCGACAGTTTCCGCCCGCCAAAGGGCAGGGCGTCATTGTCCAGAAGCGGCGCGTTAATCCACAGGATGCCGGACTGGATCTCGCGCACCGCGCGGAAGGTCTCGTCCGTATCGCGGGTGTAAAGGTTGGCGCCAAGCCCGTAGTCGGACCGGTTGGCCAGCTCAATCGCTTCGTCGAAGCTCTTCACCCGGCAGATCGGCGCGACTGGACCGAAGGATTCGTTCTGCAAAATGTCCATGTCGGGAGTAACTTCAGTCAACACCGTCGGCTCCACAAACCAGCCCTTGTTCAGCCCCGCCGGACGCCCGCCGCCCGTGACAACCTTCGCCCCCTGACGGCGCGCATTGCTCATCAACGCCTCGAACCGGTCGCGCTGGCGCATCGTGGCCATCGGCCCCATGTCCACTTCGGCTAGGCCATTACCGAGGCGCAGCTTTTGCGCTTCGGCCACCAGAAGCGCCACGAACTCGTCATGGATGCTGTCATGTACATAGAACCGTTCCGCCGAGGTGCAGACCTGACCGCAATTCAGATATGCCGCAAAGGCAGCGCCGCGCGCAGCAATCTCCAAGGGAGCCGAGGGCATGACGATGAAGGGGTCATTGCCCGACGCCTCGATCAGGCAGGGTTTGAAGGTTTCCGCGCAGGTCCGCGCCACAGCCTGCCCGACCGCAACCGAGCCAGTATAGGCCACGCCATGCGTCTTGCGGCTGGCTACCAGACGTTGGGCCACGCGCGGGCCACCGGTCACACACTGCATCAGACCATCCGGAAGGCCTTTGAAGACTTCCATGAACTTCAGCGTCGTGATGCTGGTCTGTTCATGCGGCTTCACGATCACCGCATTGCCTGCCGCTAGAGCGGCGGCGGCCTCCCAGCACAGAAGGACCAGCGGATAGTTGAACGGCAGGATGATGACGACCGTGCCCAGCGGTTCCTTGATCGCGAAATGGAACTGCCCTGGGACCGTCGCACCGGCGATGCGGCCTGCCTCGTGCCGGGCCACCTCGGCGTAATAATCCATCGCGGTCGCACACCACGACACTTCGTCAAGTGATTCCTTGAAAGGCTTGCCTTCTTCTCGGGTCAAGTATTCGGCGTAGAGCGCTTTGTCGCGGCGCATCACGGCGGCGATTTCGTGCATCACGACCGCCCGACTGCGCATGTCGATGGCGTTCCAAGTCTCTCCCGCCGTCAAGGCGGTATCGATCGCTGCGTCAACTTCGACGTCAGTTGTGTCGGCGATCTGGCCGATGCGCTCCTCTGTCGCGGGTTCGATGACATCAAAATGCGAAGTCGCCGCGCTGTCTACGTAGTCGCCGCCCACAAAAAGCTTGCCCGACAAGGACAGAAAGGTCTTCAATGTGGTCATGGTCAGCATCCTTGTTAGGTGGTGAATTTTTTACTACACGTGGCATAAAATATTTGCCACATCAAGGATGATTTGGTGGAAAGGCCCTGGCGCCAGATGCCGGTTGACTACCTGGCCACTTCCCCGCATATCCGCAGCACAGGCGATCTGGCACCTAGACCGAGGACCAATATGAGTCAGCAAGACCCCGAAACCAGCGCCAGCAAGGCTCGACCCAAGTCCCGCAAGGACGCCGCTGATTTGGACGTAGGTGCAAGGTTGCGATCGGTTCGGGAGAGAGCGGGGCTGTCGCAACGCGAACTGGCAAAGAAGGCCGGGGTGACGCATTCGACTATCTCTCTGATCGAGCAGGAGGCTCATGCGCCATCGCTGGCCTCCCTACATCGCATTCTTTCGGCCATCCCCATTGCGATGGCAGATTTCTTCGCGCTACCCACTTCGCAGCAGAATGTGCTGTTCAACGACGCGGCCGACCTTGCCGTGGTAACGCGCGGCGAGGCGGACCTGCGGGTTCTGGCCGCCGAACGGCGTGACAAGTCGCTGCAGATGTTCATCGAACGTTACCAACCTGGCGCTGGCACCGGCGATGAACCGATCACCCATGACGGCGAGACTGCGGCCGTCGTTCTGCGCGGCACAATTGAGGTTCGTGTCGGCGATGTCACGCGAATCCTGCGGCGGGGTGGCGGGTATCAGATTATTGGCAAGCACCCATACATGCTGCGCAACATCGGCAAGACCGTCGCGGTTGTGGCCTGTGCCTGCACACCCCCTATGATTTGAGGCGTTTCGCGCTGACGGATTCTGTGCAAACTAAAGCCCAAAGGGAAGGCATGATCGCAGCAGCCCGGCTCACTTCACTTCCATATGGAGTAGCTCGACTTGTCGGCGATTGTTTCGCATTCGCCTGTCGGTCAATCGATCCCGGTCTTGCGGCAGCTCTCCGTAATCGGCGCTCCTTCGTCGCCCAGCTTCAGAACGAACGCCTTCTGCGCGCCCGAACCGAAGGTCCGCTTTGCGCCGCCAAATCAGTCGTCCCGAACGGAATTGTGACGGCTTGAAAGCAGACGTTGATGACGACCGGACAGGCCGACGCAAGTGTATTCCTCAGTAGAATGCTGTCGAGGATCAACACCGGACGTTGCGTGACGCAATTCTAGTCAGTATAACCAAAGTACAGGCAAGGGGCAAAGGATGAGCAGTGGGGCCGGACATCGAGGACCGCGTAATTTCTCTTGGAAGTGGGCTGGCCTCGATACCTGAGCGCCTCCTCTTGGCTCATGCGCGCGGCGAGGTACTCCTCATTTGCGGCGCGGGAATTTCGAGACCCGCTGGACTTCCTGATTTCCGAGAACTCGTGCTCGACGTTTATGCGCGTCTGGACACCAGTGTTCATTTCATCTTGGCCGGTCTGCCCGCTGGCGTATGCAACCAATGGCAGGCCGATTGCGCTGGGTTAACCGACCGCCAAACCGCTGAAGTTAAGCGGTTTATAGTCGGCGACTATGACGTTGTCCTAGGCATGCTTGAACGGCGCCTAGACGACCAGACCCGTGGAGACAGCCAAGTTAGGCGAGAAGTCGCCGCAC
>JANMEX010000042.1:0-8759 GCA_031377485.1 Phyllobacteriaceae bacterium | reverse complement strand
TGCTCGACGCCGCCAAAGACCTGCCAATCAAATGGTCCGAGCAGGATCAGTACTTCGGAACACTTGCCCATTGAACCAGGGCACAGCCCGCACAATTGATTCACAACCCCGGCACCAAAAGCCCACGCAGAGACGCGGGCCGTCAAATGGAAAGAAACCCGCCAGCAAACAGTCTCTGGGAATCACTTGGAAAAATCCACCCGTGTAACCTACGGAAAACGCGGCACAATCCGGCGTTATGCGAGAGGCGTTAACATATTGAAATTGTTATGAAAAAAGTGGTGATCCCGACTGGATTCGAACCAGTGGCCTAAAGTTTAGGAAACTTTCGCTCTATCCACCTGAGCTACGGGACCTGCCGGAGGCAGACATAGCGAAATCAAATGCTCTCGCCAAGGTATTTCCCAGCTTTATCGCGGCGCTTTCAATGTTGGCCGGTCGCCAAGGCGGCGATCGAGTTCGGCGTTCAACTCCGCACCGGTCAAAACCACCACCGTGCTCAGCCACATCCACGCGAGGAACGCGATCACTGCGCCAAGCGAGCCGTATGTTTCGTTGAAGGCCGCGAGATTTGCCGCATACCAGGAAAACAGCATTGAAAAGCCGAGCAGGCCCACGCTTGCCAGCACGCTGCCCGGCGAATACCAACGCCAGGACGTGCTTTTGATATTCGGTCCCCAGCGGTACAAAACCGAGATGGCAAGGCCAAGCAGAATGAGTATGGCCGGCCAGCGGCCTGCCCAGACCAGCCACTGCGACCATCTGTCAAGCCAAAGGAAAGCCAAAATATTCGGCACCGCTGCCACAGCGCCTAACATGAGGATCAAAAATACCAGTGCGCCGAGCGACAGGGCAAATGAGGTCAAGTTCACCCGCAGGAATGTGCGGGTCTCGCGTTTGCCATAAGAAACATTCAGCGCATCAATCAGCGCTTTCATACCGGAATTTGCACTCCATGTGGCGAGGGCGAACGAAAACAATGCGGCAAACCCCAAACTGAGCGGGGCGCCGCCTGCAATTCTTGTCGCCTGTTCGCTGATGATGGATACGGCGCCATCGGGAAGAAATGATGAAAGGGAGGCGAGGTCTGCGGCAACATGGGCGCGGTCATTGAACACGCCGTAGAGTGAAACCAACGTTGTCACTGCCGGGAATATGGCCAGAAGGGCAAAGAATGCGACGCCTCCGGCCACTGCGAGCACGCGGTCCTGGTCAATATTCTTGTACACATTTCTGATGATCCCACGCCATGACTTGGCGGGAATGTCCGTCATCAGTTTTGCCTTGGCAACGCCTGGATCAACGGTTGTCAACGGTGCAGTCTGGAGGGTGGCTTTTTTAGAAGAGCCGTCTGTCACGACACACAACGCGAAGTACCCGCCAATAGATAACATCGCGAGCGAAAGCAAAGTAGATACCTCCCGGCTCCGCGCCGGGCTGCGCAACGAATGTTTTGTTGCTCGTCGAAATTTGACCAAGTCAATCATGAAGCCCTAACGGCAGGCGGCTGGCTTGGTTCCCAAATGGAGGCGATTGTTGCTTTACGCCAGTGCGGTCTCCGCCAAGCTTACCCAATAGCTGATGCCATGGGGGATGGCATTGTCGTTGAAGTCGTAATCGGGGTGATGCAGGAAAGCGCTATCGCCGTTGCCCATGAAGATGAACGCGCCGGGGCGCGCTTCGAGCATGTAGGAAAAATCTTCGCCACCCATCACCGGTGCAACGTTCGGGTTGACCTTGCCATGGCCTGCAACGGACGTTGCGACCTTGACCGCAAAATCGGTTTCGGCCGGATGGTTCACCGTCACTGGATAACCGTGGTGAACCGCCAAATCGGCGCGCGCACCATGCGTTTCGGCGACCATTTTGGCGACGTGGCGCAGTTGCCGTTCCGCGTCTTCGCGCACTTGTCGGTCGAGCGTTCTAAACGTGCCGCGAAGCTGCGCCGTCTGCGGAATGACATTGTGCGCATCGCCAGCATTAAAGCATGTGACCGAAATCACCAGCGCAGCAACCGGGTCTGTTGCGCGCGAGACGATGGTTTGCAGCGCGGTGATCATGTGCGCGCCGACCATCACGGGGTCAATCGTCAGGTGCGGCATGGCGGCGTGGCCGCCCTTGCCGGTAATCGTGATGTTGAACTCGTCTGTTGCCGCCATGATACCGCCCGACCTGATGGCAAATTCACCGACCGGCAGGCCGGGCATGTTATGCAACCCGTACACTTCGCGAATGGCAAAGCGGTCCATCATGCCATCGCGCACCATTTCGCGCCCGCCGCCGCCGCCTTCTTCCGCTGGCTGGAAAATCACCGCGACCGCACCACGGAAATTGCGGGTTTCGGCCAAATGCCGTGCTGCGCCAAGCAGCATGGCCGTATGGCCATCATGGCCACAGGCGTGCATTTTGCCGGGAATGGTCGAAGCGTGGGCCAAGCCAGTGGTCTCGTTGATCGGCAGCGCGTCCATATCCGCGCGAAGGCCAATTGCAGGTCCATCTCCCAAACGTCCCTTGATAAGGCCGACCACGCCGGTACGGCCGATGCCGGTCACCACCTCGTCGCAGCCAAATTCCGTGAGCTTTTCCGCCACAAATTTGGCCGTCTCGTGCACATCAAACAGGATTTCGGGATTGCGGTGCAGGTGGCGGCGCCAACCGGTCACTTCGCCTTGCATTTGTGTGGCACTGTTCAAAAGCGGCATTATGCACCTGATCTCAAAAATTTCATGGATAGTGGCCTATTCCCGACTGCCATCGCGACGCCACATAGTCTAGATAGAGCCTCCGCGCGGCGGCGTGAAGCCGTCGCGGCAAACAATCAGGCAAAACGGACCAAACATGCGGCATTCCCGGTTGAAGGCGTGGCAGTATTTGACGGGCATGGCCCTGAGTTCAGCGCTCGCGCTGCATTCCAGTGTAGCCTTTGCCGGCGCGTCACTGGTTTTTGACGTCCAGACCGGCGCGATCCTTGAGCAGGAAAACGCTTTCCAGCGCTGGTATCCTGCCTCGCTGACCAAACTCATGACTGCATATATCACCTTCAGCGCCATAAAGTCCGGCAAGCTTTCGCTTCAATCACCGGTAAAAATCAGCGCCAATGCCGCCAAGCAGCCTCCGAGCAAGATGGGCTACAAGCCCGGCAACCAACTCACGCTCGACAATGCGCTGAAGATCATGTTGGTCAAATCCGCCAATGATATTGCCGTTGCGGTCGGCGAAACGGCTGGCGGGACCAATTATCCCGACGCGATGAATGCGGCTGCAGCGAAACTTGGCATGACCGGCTCGCACTTCGTCAATGCCAATGGTTTGTTTTCGCCCGAGCACTACTCGACAGCGCGTGATCTCGCCATCTTGACGCGTGCGCTGCGTACTGAATTTCCCGATCTCTCCTCGTACTTCAATGTTGAAGCGATCAAGTATGGCGATCATCTGGAGCGCAACTACAATATTTTGCTTGGCCGGTTCGCCGGTGCCGATGGCATGAAGACCGGCTTTGTCTGCGCCTCAGGCTTCAATCTTGTCGGATCAGCCACACGAAACGGACGCACACTTGTAGCGGTTGTGCTTGGCGAAAAAAGTCAGGTCGGCCGCGCTGAAAAAGCAGCTGATCTTTTGACCAGTGCCTTTGCCTCATCCGCTGGCCCCGTTTCGACACTCGATACACTCAAGCCAACTGGCGATCAGACCAAGCCTGTCGTCGACATGCGTGCGCAAGTTTGCTCGAAGCTTGCTGAAGCCGACCGTTGGGACGGGCGCGACATTGAGGGCAAGGTGGTTTTCAAAACCGCAAACCTGCACCCAATGGAGCGTGAACCGGTTACAGTTGCCGTGGGCCTGTTGCCGACGACGACTGCTGATGGCTGGCCACTTAACGCTCCGGTCCCCACTCCGCGGCCTGAATACACGCCTTCAAGCGCAAAGAAGCCACTGCAGGATGCTGAACTGCGTACCGCCATTCCTGCCACTGCAAAAAAGAAAAAGATCAAATGAGCGACCAGCAGTTTCCCATTCCGGTCACGGTTCTCACCGGCTTTCTCGGTTCGGGAAAAACAACGCTGCTTAACCGTCTGCTCAAAGATCCGGCACTTTCCGATACAGCTGTCATCATCAATGAGTTTGGTGATGTCGGGCTTGATCATTTGCTGGTTGAGCAGGCCGATGAGGGCATCATTGAACTCTCGGACGGCTGCCTTTGCTGCACCGTGCGCGGCGCTTTGATTGATACGCTTTCCACGCTGGTAGAGCGGGTGCAGACCGGCAAGATTGCGCGATTGAAGCGGGTGATCATCGAAACCACCGGCTTGGCCGACCCGGCGCCAGTGCTTCAGTCCATCATGGGCCATCCTGTTATGGTGCAGGCATTCCGGCTCGATGGCGTCCTGACCACAGTGGATGCCGTCAATGGTGCGGCGACGCTGGATGCGCATATGGAGGCAGTCAAGCAGGTGGCGATGGCCGACCGGATTGTCTTGACCAAAACCGATTTGACCAAAACCGATTTGCACGGGGCTGAAGCCGGTCTTGATGATCTCAAGTCACGACTGCGCCGTCTCAATCCTGCTGCGCTTCAATTGAATGCAGCGTCAAGCGATGCGGGCGTTGCGAGCCTGTTTGATTGTGGCCTTTATAATCCGGCGACCAAGACCGCCGACGTCGAGCGCTGGCTGAACGAGGAAGCCTACCGCGACCGCGAGGCCGAGCGCGAGCAGGTTGAAGGCCATCATCATCACCATGGCCATGATCATCACGGGCACGACCACCATCATGACGTCAACCGTCACGACCGGTCTATCAGCGCCTTCACGCTGATCCATGACAGGCCGATCCCATACGCTACCGTGGACATGTTCCTTGATCTCCTGCGTGCCATACAAGGCGAGCAGTTGCTGCGCATGAAAGGCATTATCCAGCTTGCAGATGATCCTGCGCGTCCTCTGGTCATTCACGGCGTCCAAAAAATACTGCACCCGCCGGTAAAGCTTGCAGCGTGGCCGAGCGATGATCACCGCACGCGCATCGTCATTATCGCCAAGGATCTTCCGGAAACTTACGTGCGCGACCTGTTCGCTGCCTTCACCGGAAAGCCGCAGACCGATACTGCCGATGCACAAGCGCTGTCTGACAATCCGCTGGCGATCGCCGGGTTCAAAGCCTGAAATCAGGTTAAGGCGAGCGCTTTGGTCGAATCAAGCAAGGTGTCAGCAGTGATTGTTTTGCCCGCAATCCCTAAACGTTTGATGTTTCATCAAACTTGGAAATGCTTTGGCCGCCATTGCGGATCGTAAATCTGTGCCCGCCTTCAACCTTGTCGCAGGCAATCATTTCATGGCCATAGTCCCGGCAGAAATGCGGCACATCAATGACTGCCAGCGCGTCCGTCGTTTCGGCAATCAACAAGGAACCCGCTGCCGTGTCGGACAGGCGTTTGCGGATTTTCAGCACCGGCATCGGACAGTTCAGGCCGCGCAGGTCATAGATTTCGGTTCGTTCAACTTCCATTGAATGGCCAGAACCGATGCTTTTTCTTCACTTCCTGAACCGGCTCTGCGGCAACCACAGCATCGTTGGGATTGGGCGTGGGCACAGGAATGGCTGAACCATCCGCCGCCTTGACGCCTTCCGTCTGCTTGGCCTGTTCCTCGGTCAGTGGCGTAATCTTGCCATCAGCCTTCGCCGTCGGTGTGCCGGCAGATGGTTTGGCATCTGAAGTTGCGGGAACGTCTGCAGCATTTGCTTGATCTGCAGGTTTGATCTCTTCGACTTTTGCGGCTTCAACCGGAACCGCTGTGGTTTCTGCTGGCGTTATCGTTTCAGACGGTGCGGCGGCTGCCACTTCGGCAGATGCATCTGCGATTGCCTTCGCCTTTGCGGCGCGTTCTGCTTCAGCGATCAAGGCGTTGGTCGATGGTGCCTTGCTGACAGGTTGGGGCTTCCATTTTTGGTCCAACGGACGCGACTTGCCGCCATGAACTATCGGAAACGGCATTCCATCAAAGCGTTTGGATGCTGCGGCAAAACTTGACTGGAACTTGGCATCATACGAGGTAAGCACCGGTGTCAATTGCGGCCAACGCGGCTGTGAGGGCGGGCAGGAGGCGTTGACGTTGAACGCGCCACTTTGTGCCACGCGATTGAACACGTATTTCTTCTCGCAGAAATCCACCTTGGGTGGAATCTTGGTCACTTCGAATGCGTCGTAGCCCTCACGCAGCATTTGCCAGAATTTGAAATCCTTGTGCGTGGAATAAAGCGCCATTTTTTCCGGTGTCATGCGGAAAGGCAGTGCTTCAAGGATGATTTCAGTCTGTCCGCCGGCAAATGCATCGCGGGCAAAGGCGAAAATCTGCTGCACGCTTTCGTCGGTCATCGAGTAGCAACCCGATGACGAACATGCGCCGTGGATCATCAAGTCACTGCCGGAGCGGCCGTTGGCGCGATCAAAGGCGTTCGGGAATCCCGTGTTGATTGCCAGAAAGTATTTCGATGCCGGGTTCATCTGTGCTGGACGGATGGGATAGTACCCCTCCGGCGCCTGTCGGTCGCCCTGTTTGTATTTGGCCCCAAGCGTGCCTGACCAGGCGCAGATATTATAATTCTGCACCATGTCAAACTTGCCATTGTCCTTCTGTTTCCAGACCTCGACGACATGCTCGTCCTTGAACAGCCGGAAGTAGACAGGGGCATTTTTCTTCATGCCCTTGGCTTTCATCTTTTGAACAATGCTTGCGGGCAGTTCGCGCGTGGCTTTGGGCGACAGGTCGTCAATCGACGTGCCCTGACAGCCTGCCAGACCAAGGAGGCCAAAAAATACGGCAAAAACCGCGCAAATCTTCTTGAGGTTCAACAGCAAACTCAGGTTCTCATTTCACATGGCAGTCTGGGAACGGGTCATAAAAGCATTGGCAATTTCACGCAAGTGCTGCGCCACGCGGCGAATTGGCAGTTGCCGATCGAAGGTCTTCACATCACCGCAGGCGTAACATCCTTAACAGTGTGTCATCACGAAGCTTAAAATGGTGATAAAACGCGGCAAAAATATGCAGCGCCGCCAGGAACGCGAAAATATAGAACAGTGGCTTGTGTATCGCGCTTGCCGGCCACCAGACATAGGCCGCTACCGCGCCAGTCATCGCCTGAACCAAAAGTGTTGCATACAACAGCCAATGCACGATGCCGGCAATGCGGATTTGCACGTCAGATTGAACGGAAACAGGTGCCGGTACGCCGTAGATCAGGCGAAATGCCAGCCGAACGGAGAGAAGCAGCAAAATCAGGAGACCGCAGCGATTGTGGACACTGTGCAAAAAGAGATCGGCCTTCGAGGGCGCCAAACCGGCCAGGGACGGCGAGTGTGTGCGGGCGATCGCCCCGCTGGTTGCATATTGAATGAAAACAGCGAAGACGACCAACCAATGTAAAATCACTTGCGCGAAATGATAGCGCTCACGATTTTTCTCTATCAAATTGCGCGGCCAATCGCCAAAAACTTCTCGCGCCTTTCTTTGCGCATATCACGCCCGGGTTGACTGAGTTCGGTCAGAGCCGCAGCAATCACATTGCCGGTGGAAGTAATTGCCTCTTCCTTGTGACGGTGCGCTCCGCCTACCGGTTCTGTAATGATGCCGTCGATGACCTTCAGACCGAGCAGGTCTTCTGCAGTGATTTTCATGTTGGTGGCAGCATCCTTGGCCCGTGTCGAATCGTGCCAGAGGATTGATGCGGCGCCTTCGGGTGAAATCACCGAGTAAATCGCGTGTTCCAGCATGTAGACGCGGTTCGCTGTAGCAATGGCAATAGCACCGCCCGATCCACCCTCGCCGATGATGACAGAGACCAGCGGCACTTTGAGATTAAGGCATGCCTCGGTCGAGCGGGCGATTGCTTCCGCTTGCCCGCGCTCTTCCGCGCCAATGCCGGGATAAGCTCCGGCGGTGTCAACCAGGGTTACCACCGGTATGCCGTAGCGATTCGCCAGTTCCATGACCCGCACGGCCTTGCGATAACCTTCGGGTTTGGCCATGCCGAAATTGTGCTTGAGGCGGGTCTTGGTGTCAGAACCCTTCTCTTGGCCGATCACAGCAACCGGCTGGCCCTGGAATCGCGCCAGTCCACAAATGACGGCGGCGTCCTCGGCAAACTTGCGGTCACCGGCAAGCGGGGTGAATTCGGTAAACAGGCCAGAGACATAATCCAGGCAATGCGGGCGGTCTGAATGGCGGGCGACCTGCGCCTTCTGCCAGGGGGTGAGCTTGCGGTAGAGCTCCTTCAAAGCTTCGATCGAGCGCTTTTCGAGCCGGGTTATTTCTTCGCTGACATCGACCGAGCCAGACGAATCCTGCCCCTTCTTCAGCTCAAGGATTTTGCCTTCAAGGTCGGCAACCGGTTTTTCGAAATCGAGATAATTGTACATGGACTGTTGGTTATCCCTGACTGATGCGGGCGAATAATGCCCGTCCGGAATGCCGTCGGGAGCGGTCTGTCTTAATCGCGCTGTGGCTTAAACTCAATCAGGAAGTTGGCGCACCCGCAATGTGCTTTCACTCTTTTGGTGGCAAATCAGCCAATGGGTGGTGGTCTTCCACAAGCCTTTGCAACTTTTCGGATAAAACATGGGTGTAAATCTGTGTAGTTGATATGTCGGCATGGCCGAGCAGTTCCTGCACAACACGCAAATCCGCACCATTTTGCAGCAAATGGCTGGCAAAAGCATGGCGCATGACGTGCGGAGACAAAAGCGCGGCGGAAATCCCGGCGCG